>JANMYC010000706.1:0-8515 GCA_031381715.1 Saprospiraceae bacterium | reverse complement strand
GCTTGAACACGCACTATATATTTTTTGCAACGGGCAAGTCCTTTTAACACAAATAAATTGCTTCCTGAAACATTCACACTTTTCCAAGTGCTATCCACTTCTAACTTATATTGCAATGTAAATCTAGTAGTTTGAGGTGCTACCCAAGAAACAACTGCAACAGTATCAGAAACTGTCACTTTTACACCTTGTGGCACTAAACAAACTGGCTGGCATCCCAAAGTAGAGAAACGAGTAGAATAACCCCATGCACCATTCACTGTGCCCGGGCAATTGGCTTTTATTCTCAATTCGTAGACGCTACAGTTAGCTAAGCCAGTTAAAAATTTATAAGAATTGCCACTGATATTACTAATTGTTCTCCATGAGCTATCTCTTAAATTTTTAATCTGCAAATCATAAGTTACTCCTCTCGCGGAATCCCATTTTACAGTAACTCCCGTTGCCAATACTTCTACTTTTATACGTGGTGTTTCACAACGAGTAATAGTACAGCCTGTTGTAGCAACTGTAATAGTTGAACTCCAATCACTGTAAACCAACGCCGAAGATGTGGCACCACTACAAATACTCCTTACACGGAAGTTGTATTTTGTACAAGCTCTCAAGTTATTAGCCGAAAAAACAGGTATGGTAACTTTTTCAGTAATCCAAGCCCCATTATTGCTGGCATCTTGATATTGGATTTCATAAGCAAAAGAACCTGTTGAAGCCCATGAAAACGATGCTTTTGAATCGCCTGTCACACCTTTTACCTCACGAGGAGAAAAACAAGGAGCTACACAGCCGTTGGTCTTGAACACTTTTATTTCGCTGTAATCACTTGAAGCCGTGATTGAGCAAACGGACTTTACTCTGAATTGATACTCAGAACAAGGCTTTAACCCCTTCAGTAACAATGTGTTAGTCGTTAAATTTTCAGTTTTCCAAATGCTGTCATTCCGCAATTTGTACTGGACGACCGAAGCACTATTGGCTACTGCACTTTTCCAATTTAGGGATGCAATGGTATCCCGAACAGATGCAAAAAGTTCATTTGGAGACTTACAGTCGGTAGAGTTCTGAGCCTGTGTAAAGGATAGGCTCATTATGAACCCAAGAAGAAGTAAGATTCTGCTTGTCATGTCTTAGGATTAGATAATTTTAGTGAAAAATAAATTTTTAATGGTTATAAAGTGTAAAATGTATTAGACATGCTATAAAACTGGGGAGTGGACTTTAATACTTCACGAAAGAAGTATCGGGAATTAGTAATTCAAAGGATTTTATAAGTCGATAATAGAATATACAAATAGCTTAAAATCGGTTTCATTTGTAAAAGTTTCTCAGGTGTTTAATTTCAAGATAACCTTACTTTAAATTTCGCTGCTTGAATCATTAAAAAAAAATAATTTTTTTTGAACCCTTTTTAAGGTAGTCATCAGTATTAAAAACACAGACAGTCAAAGCATCCTCATGGAGGTGCTAATATTTAACTTTGGAATGGAGTAAATAACCTTTGCGATTTAATAGGATAGGTTTACAGAATTGCCTTACTTTGCAGCGTTTTTCCATTCTGGATTAAAATAGTTGTAATAAAAAAAGGCTTTGTCCACCCTATATTGAATGTTGAAAGCAAAATTGGATACTCTAATTTTAGTAAAAAGAATACCCTAATTTCGAAATTTCAAATTCAAAAGTGTTCAAATTCTCTTTATAATGGTTAAAAAATTGTTGTAAAATTCTATAAATTATAAGTTATGATTAAAATATTGGTCAATGACGGTATCGAAGCAGATGGCAAACTCATTTTAGAGGGAGCTGGCTATCAAGTAGATACTGACACGGTTCAACAGGCAGAACTTCCAAAAGTCTTGCCAAACTATGACGTTATCATCGTTCGTTCAGCTACTCAAGTCAGAAAAGATTTGATAGATGCATGCCCTAACTTAAAAATTATTGCTCGCGGGGGCGTAGGTACAGACAATATTGATGTGGACTATGCACGCTCAAAGGGTATCGAAATCATTACAACTCCAGCGGCATCTTCCCAATCCGTAGCGGAATTAGCTATGGGTCATATTTTCAACTTAACCCGTTTTTTACAACGTTCGAATAGAGAAATGGCAACTGGCGATTTCAAAAAATTAAAAAGTGCCTATTCAGAAGGAATTCAATTAAAAGGTAAAACTATTGGTATTGTCGGCTTTGGTCGCATTGGTCAAGCGGTGGCGCGCATTGCTCTTGCGATGGGTATGAGTGTAGTCATTTCTGACCCTTTCATTACTGATATCGACTTGGTAATAGATATTAATAACACAAAGGTTAGTATTCCATTGCATTCAGTTTCTCTTGAAGAAGTATTAAAAAATTCAGATTTTATAACTCTGCATACCCCCTCAGTAGGAAAGGCTTTAATCGGCACTGAAGAAATTGCGGTAATGAAAGACGGTGCTATCATTGTCAACTGTGCTCGCGGAGGTATTATTGATGAAGATGCTCTACTGGAAGGGCTTAATTCAGGCAAATTAGGTGGTGCGGGTCTTGATACATTCAAAGGCGAGCCCAATCCTCGCGCTGAATTATTGAACCATCCTAAAATAAGCGTTTCACCTCATATTGGTGCGGCGACAAAAGAAGCTCAATCAAATATTGGCCTTGAATTAGCTGATAAAATAATGGCTTTTTTTGGAAAATAATCCATAAAGTAGAAGTTAGACATTAGACTGCACAATCATTGACAATCAGTCTATGTCTAATTTCAAAGTAAATAACCTCTAAAAGTAATTAAATACTGACGGGGTAATAAGAAAGCCGCGAGTTATACAACATCGCGGCTTTTTTATATACTCCCTTAAATTGATTTACAATTCTTTACGCAAACGAGCAACTGGAATATTCAGCTGTTCACGGTATTTAGCAACTGTACGACGAGCAATGTTGTAGCCCTTCTTTTGAAGCATACTCTTCAATTTTTCATCAGAAAGAGGCTTTCTCTTACTTTCAGCTTGAATAATATCCGTCAAAATTTTCTTTACTTCAAGAGTTGATACCTCATCTCCATCATTGGTTTGAAGTGATTCTGAAAAGAAATCTTTCAAACGCTTTGTGCCATACTCAGTTTGTACGTATTTCGAGTTAGCCACACGAGACACCGTAGAAATATCCAATGAAGTAACGTCGGCAATATCTTTCAAAATCATGGGTTTGATGCGCTTTGCATCGCCCGTTAAGAAAAACTCATATTGGTATTGAAGGATGGCATACATCGTTTTGAACATTGTCTGCTCACGTTGACGAATAGCATCTATAAACCATTTTGCAGAATCTATTTTCTGCTTAATAAACATTACGGCTTCCTTTTGCATGCGGTCGCTGCGTCTCCCACCATGCGCATTTTTATAAGCTTTGAGCATTTCACGATAATGCTCACTGATGCGCAAGTCAGGTACGTTGCGGCTATCCACAGCTAATTCTAAGCGTCCGTCCCTGTTTTCAATCATAAAATCAGGAACAATATATTGCATATTACGCTCTTGCTCGCTTACATGTCCACTCGCAGGCTTAGGATTCAATTTCAGAATTTCATCCAAAGCAATCTTCAATTGGTCTTCCGATATGTTCAATTGACGCTGCATTTTTTGATAATGCTTCTTAGTGAATTCATCGAAATAATCGTGAATGATGCGTGCTGCTACACGAAGGATTCTGATACCATCATCATCATATTCACCTGATTCAAGTTTTTGACGAATTTGTAAAAGAAGGCATTCCTGCAAATTACGAGCACCAATGCCTGGAGGATCAAACCTTTGAATTTTTTCAAGGATATATTCCACCTCATACTGAGAAGCTTCTACATTCATAGCAAAAAGCAAGTCGTCAGTGATAGACATTGTATCACGGCGGAGATAGCCATCATCATCGATGGAACCAATGATTTGCATAGCTATCAGCTTTTCACGTTCATCTTTGAGGTTGAGCATGCCCATTTGTTCCTCAAGATATTCGTGAAAACTGTTTTCTACAGCTATCGGGATGGTTTTTTCTTCTTCATCACCTCCCTGATTTTCGCTTTTCGTCTTATATACTGAGGGGTCATCTTCGATGTATCTTTCAAGATAATCATCCAATTCAAACTCATCATCACGCACCAACGATTCTTCTTCATCTCTGAAATCCTCGTTAGTATCGTCAGCATATTTTTCTTCTGACTCAGCGTCACTCTCACTTTCAGTGGAGGAAAAAGGTTCTTCGAAATCTTCCCCCGTTTCGAGAACTGGATTCGCTTCCAACTCTTCTTGAATTCGTTGCTCGATTGCCGTTGTGGGCAATTGAAGCAATTTCATCAACTGAATTTGCTGTGGCGAAAGCTTTTGTTGCTGCTTGAGGTATGCACCTTGTTTTAGCATGGGATTATAGTTTTGAATTAAGGAATGCGTGTAGTATCATAGCGGATGTTCCTTTTTATTCACCGAATCCCTTGCGGTTCTAAATTCAAATCGGTTAGTAAAAATTTATTTAGTTATGTTTGTTTAATATTTTTTAAAAGTGCAAAAAATTTCTACAAGTTTACAGGAATTAAATGGACATTTCCAAATTTTAAGAAAAGATAATTATTGATTTTTTAATCTTAAAAAATAGTGCATTTCATAAATAATTGATTTTCAATTACTTGCAATGATATTTGAAATAAATTTAATTCTATTTAAACCTTCATCAAAAGACGTGCCAAGACCAAACAGTATTACCCAAAACAGTATTAAATTAAGAAAAATAAGAATAATTTTTTTTAATAATAGATACCTTTTTTCAATAGTTTTTGAAGTGTCGTTTTTCGTTTATGTATTTTTTTAAGATAATTGAACTCATTTTTTTATAAAACCATTGAAAATCATTCAAAATCAACCATTTTTGTCATTCTGTTTTTTAAAAATTAATAAAAATAGTTTAGATACTGAGGGGGTACAAAATATCCCTTGTAAAATGTGCAATCAACAAGTAAAATAAAATCAAGTTAAAATGAATATCAACCAGCGTCTGGAAGCTCTCAGACAACAAATGACAATTCATGGCATCGATGCCTATATCGTACCTTCAAGCGATCCTCACCAATCTGAATACGTAGCACAACATTGGCAGAATCGCCAGTGGATTGCACCATTTACTGGCTCGATGGGTTATGTCGTCGTCACCCAAGCACACGCGGGCGTTTGGACTGATAGTCGTTACTTCATTCAATGCGAACAGGAACTGGCAGGAACGCAATTTGAGTTAAAAAAGCAAATAGTTCAAGGTGCGCCCGAACATATTACTTGGCTTACCGAGGCGTTACCGAAAGGTAGCCGCATAGGGTGTAACGGAGCAATGTTCTCTGTTGACCAAATACGCAGTATGCAAAGAACTTTTAGCAAAGCTCAAATAGACCTGAATACCGATTCCGACTTGATAAGCCCCATTTGGAAAGACCGACCACAATTGCTTAATAATGAAGTTTTTGAGCACGATGTACAATTCGCTGGACGCACTCGAAAACAAAAAATAAGTGATATTCGGGCTAAAATGAAAGAAAAAAACGCGGATATTCATCTTGTTTCTACTCTGGACGATATTGGTTGGACACTCAATTTAAGAGGCTCCGATGTGGATTGTAACCCCGTATTTATTGCTTATTTGGTTATTGAAAAACAAAAATCCTACCTTTTTATTGAGCCTTCGCAAGTACCCGAAGCATTGAAAAACAAGCTCAATGAGGAAAATATTTTTATTAAAAACTATCATACAATTAGTGATTTTTTAAGTCAACTGACTGAAGAACAAAGCATCGCGGTAGATACAAGTAACCTCAATTTTGAGCTTTACAGTACCATTAAAAAGGCTAAAATCGTAGAAAGTGACACTTTTTCTATCCTAATGAAGGCTATGAAAAACAAAACGGAGATGAAATATATCCGCGAAGTGATGGTCAAAGATGGTGTGGCGTTGGTAAAGGCATTCCGTTGGTTGGAAAAAACCCTCAATGAAAGAGATATAAGTGAGTATGAAGTCGCTTCGATGCTTGCGCAGTTCAGAAGTGATATGCCCAATTACTTCGGTGAAAGTTTTACCGCTATCGTAGGCTATCAGAGCAATGGTGCACTAAACCACTATCACCCTACTCCTGATAGTTTTTCGATGATTAAAAAAGAGGGTATTTTACTCATTGATTCAGGCGGTCAATATCAAGATGGTACTACAGATATTACAAGAACAATCGCCCTAAGCACACCCACTGCCGAACAGAAACTCAGTTACACTTTGGTACTCAAAGGTCATATTTCAATTGCTACTCTTAAATTCCCTGCTGGCACAAAAGGGGTACAAATGGATATTTTAGCGCGTATGCATCTTTGGCAATATGGCTTGAATTATGGACATGGTACAGGACACGGCGTCGGATTTTTCATGAATGTACATGAGCCGCCGCAAGGAATAGTGGCGGGACTGAACTCTCGCGGAACAACTCCTCACGTTGTGGGTATGTTCACATCCAATGAGCCGGGTTTTTATAAAGATGGCGAATATGGCATTCGGATTGAAAACCTCGTGCTTTGCGTTGAAGCTGAAAAGACAGAATTTGCTCAATTTCTCAAATTTGAAACGGTTACGCTGTTTCCTATAGATACGAGTTTAATTGATGTTTCTTTACTCACCCGAGCTGAAAAAGCTTGGTTCAATGCTTACCATAAAAGGGTGAATCAGAAACTTTCTGCACATTTGGATGCTGAAGAAAAGGCATGGTTGGCAGAGAAATGCAAGAGGATATAATTCGTAAAATATTGAAATTCAATTTTTAAAAATAATGCCGAGGTTTTGATATCCAGAAGAATGCATAATTTTGAATAAATTTAAATTGTCGTAAAAGGTTTTGTTGACAATAAATTAAGGCTTACTTTTGCACCACATTTTTCAAAAAGAGCTTTATAAAAAATAAAAAAGTGTATAATTATGAGCGCACAAGACGAAACTAATTACAGCAGCAAGGGCAAATGCTTTGCGTATTTTATCATCTTCATCATATTATTTATTATTTTATGGGTATTCATTTCTAATGGCAATTTTAATTCCTTAGAACCCGCTAGATAATAAATAATCGAGGGGTGGAATAACTGCGTAGTTATATCCACCCCTCTAATATATAATTGACTTAAGAGATATTTAAAGTCATTACTGAGCGGTACAAAAATTGATAGCGGCGCGGGTAATAAAATACAGCATAAATTTGCATCGCTAAAATTAAAAAGATGCAGACCTTATTTACCCAATTATTAATACCGCTATCGTTGTATCTTAAACGAGAAAGTGAACAAATAGATATTCAGAGTGGTTCACGGACGTTTTCATACGAAGATTTCATCAAGAATCTGATTTATGGCACAAGTATAAAGATAGACTCTTTCCGTAAATTAATACTTGATTTGTCAAGTAATGAAAATATGGAAAAACTGGGGCTTAAAGCAGTAGCTTTTAGTACCTTTAAAGATGGGTTTTCCAGATTTAACTATTTGTCAGTCAATAAGTTATACACTTATTTGTTAGGTCAAATAGACTTTCAACAAGTACCTAATTTGAAGGACTTAGGTATCATCAAATTGATAGATGGCAGCTTATTTCCCACTTTGAGTTCTGTAGATTGGGCGGGTTACAAAAAGTATAAAAAAGCCATAAGGCTTCATTTATCTTTTAATTTAAACACCCTATCCCCCAGTGAGTTTTTAATCGCAAAAGGAAGTTCTTGCGAACGCAGTTTTTTGAAGTCTATTGTTGAAATGGCGCATACTTATATTGCTGATAGAGGCTATTTTAGCTTCAATTTAGCCTATTTTATAGATAAAAGTCGCGCTTATTTCATTTTTAGACTCAAAGAAAATTTCCTCTTTGACAATATTCTCTCACTTGATATTACTGCGGGTGATGCCACAATGCCTCTTTGTTTTAATCAAATTAGAGATGAAATCATCTATTTTATCAATGACCCTCATAAAATTGTTTATAGACTTATTCGTTTTAACTTACTCAATTCACATTTTACTATTTGTACTAACCGTTTTGACTTAAATAATTAAATACTTTGCAAATTATCATGCTCTATGCTTACCGTTGGCAAATTGAGCTCTTTTTTAAATTTATTAAACGCACTTTGAATGGTATTCATCTTTTCTCAACTTCTGAAAATGGCGCACAAATTCATTTTTTGATTATTTTGATTACCGCTTTGCTCCAACTAAAACTTAAACAAAATTGTATCCTGAAAATGAAAGAGCAACAAAAAATAGAACAAAATGAAAAAATATTGACCAATAATTTGATTAACAAAGGTTATTTTGGTTTTAATCCAAGCAAATGGATTCAATCTATTGCTGAAATATTCCAAAATGGGTTTAAAATATCTTCCGACTGGTTATTTTATTTTAAAAATTTCATCGCTCAAAACATTGATTATCACATAATTATGAAATTGGCGGTGTTTTGACAATTTTCGTACCGCTCAGTAATG
>JANMYC010000637.1:0-1868 GCA_031381715.1 Saprospiraceae bacterium | reverse complement strand
TATTCAGCGGTCGTGGCGGCAGAGGTGGCAACTGGGGTAAAAGCAGCAGAAGAGTGGGTTGTCCGAATTTTTAATGCAAAATACATCAAAAACCGATCATAAAATACGAAGGCTGTCTCAATTGAGGCAGCCTTCTTCGTTTATATTAGAGTATGTTTTGAATTCTATTTTAGGCACAAATCGAGTCTTTTCCAGTCTCAGTTTTTAAATTTTTCTAAACGTAGCGAAGGCTATGTAACAAAAAATTTTAAAAACTGAGACAGAAAAAGACTGCGATTTTTACTCCAAAATAGAATTCAAAACATACTCTTAGTCAAAACACACTTATTCAATAATTCTCTGAATGATTTTACCGGTCTCTTTATTCTTTAAAATGAGCTTTTTTTCACCATAATGTGTTACTTCTTCTTTAACTAAATAATGCTCATCGTCAAAGGATACTAAATGGCTATCCTTCGTAAAACCCTCTTTTCCTCTCCAAATATCTAATTGTACAAGCTCCCATTTTTTGGATTTTGCCGAAACGTAGCAAGCATCTAAAACAGCATTGACTATGTAGCCATCATAAAAAGTTTCTTTAGGTTCTACGCTATTTTCAAATGAATTAAACATATCCATAAACATGTGATTATAGCCCAATTCATTTAATTCATCACCCACGGGGAATTGCCAACCCACATTGGATTCTGCCTTTTCAGCCACATAATTAGCCCCTTTTCCCGATGTAAACATATCAAAACCCGTTCTCAAAAAGCTATTTGTCCAAATTGTTCCTTCCGAACCCATGACCTCGTCTCTCAAATCCAAACCACCTCTGAACGTCCAGCTCACTTCAAATTGCCCAATTGCACCATTTTCATATTTTACTAAAGCAATGGCGTGGTCTTCAGCATCTATGGGTTTCACTTGAGTATCCGCCCAACACATGACTTCAATGGGTCGAATATCTTTCCCTATGAAATTACGGGCAATTTCAACACAATGACAACCTAAATCGAGCATACAACCTCCGCCCGCAATTTCTAAATCCCAAAACCAATCGCTATGGGGCCCAGGATGTGCTTCCCGAGATTTTGCCCATAAGACACGCCCAATTGCGCCCGCTTTTACGCTTTCAAGAGCTTTTAAAAACTTGGGTGTATAACATAAATCCTCTAAATAACCATTAAAAATCCCTGCTGCTTCCACCGCTTCAAGCATTCTTTTGGCTTCTTCGGCATTTCTTCCCAATGGTTTAGTCGTCATCACCGCTTTTTTATGTTTACAACAAAGCATCACGGCTGCCTCGTGCAAATTATTGGGCAATGAGATACAGACTATTGTTACTGAGGGGTTTGCGATGGCTTCCTCCATTTCAGTGGTAACGTGTTCCACTTTATAATCCTTCGCGAACTTCCTCGCATTCTCTTCATTGCGAGAATAAATGCTCACAATTTTATCTTTTGACCGCATCCCAATTAAAGAATCAGCATAGAATCTGCCGATAAAACCTGAGCCCAACATGGCTATCTTTTGCATAATCGAGTATTTAAATTTAGTTTTATTTCAATATGGAGTTTATTAATATTTTAAACAGTATTGGCCTAATTTAGTGCTTAAAAATTGGTTTAATCCATCATTTTACTGAGGGGGTAATGGCATTTAACATTACCCCTCAGTATTTGCTAATTTTGAAAATAAAAAACAAAATTATCTTTAAAATCTATGATAAAATCAGCCACTCCTCACGATTTTGACTTCTTCTACAACCTCTATTTTCATCCTCAGATTAATCCATATTTATTGTATGAAATGATGGATAAGGCTGAATTTCAACCCATTTTTGATGATTTATTAGAGAAAAAGGTGCTTTTTATATTTGAAATGGA
>JANMYC010000061.1:0-8592 GCA_031381715.1 Saprospiraceae bacterium | reverse complement strand
CCCTAAAGACTCGAATAATACTTCAAACTTTCCTTGATATACTGAGGGGTCGCCGTGCAATTGACTTCTACCTCGCCAGCTTGACGCAATAAGCTGAAATTAATTTCATCCCGTTCGTTCTTTTTATCTTGTTTCATGAGCGATACAAGGTAGTCAGCGTCGAATTGCTCAATGTCATATCTACCATAGTGTTTTATAATAAAACTTGAAATTACCTTTAAATCCGAATCGGGCATACCCCTCAGTATTGTGCTTAAAAAGGCTTCGCAAATCATGCCTATCGCAATCGCTTCGCCATGTGTCAATGGATTTTCAGTTTCCAACGCCGCACTTTCTATAGCGTGACCAATCGTGTGACCATAATTCAAAGCCTTTCGAATGCCTTTTTCAAAAGGGTCAATTTCTACTATTCGTTGTTTTATCTTTAAAGAGGGAACGAGATATTCTGCCCAATCCACTTTGTATAAATCATTGATAGCCAGTATTTTATGCCATTGTTCAACATTGGCTATTAAAGAATGTTTTATGATTTCACCGAAGCCACTCAATATTTCACGAGGCGGTAAAGTTTCAAAAAATTCAGGAGAAATAAAGACCGCTTTAGGGTTGTTAAAAACGCCAATGGAGTTTTTAACGTTGAAAAAATCAATGCCCAATTTACCACCTATGGATGAATCTACCTGTGAGAGTAGGGTAGTAGGCATCTGCACAAAATCAAAACCCCGCTTGAAGGTAGAAGCACAAAAGCCACCCATATCGCCCATGACGCCACCGCCAAGAACTACTAAAAGCGCATTGCGCCCAGCCCCTGCTTCAAACATCTTGCGCCAAATATCTTGACAAGTGTCAATGTTTTTATGCGCTTCGCCGGCGGGCACCATTATTTTATAAACATCCGAAGGGAATTGCGCTCTGAATCTTTCAAAGCAAGCCCCCTCAGTATTGCTATCCACCAAAACGAGGATTTTAGCGTATTTCTTTTCGTTTAAAAAACTGTGAAAAGATGCCCACATATCGCCTACGTAGATGGAGTAATCAGCGAGTTGTAATATTTGCATAATTAATTGAGTATTGCCGTGCCATCCCGAAAATCGGGATGGCACGGATTTTTTTAAATGCTTCAGTCTGTGCCATCCCGAAAATCGGGATGACACGGTAGTATATCATTCCGCTTGTGACAAAACTTCCGTTGACCAAGCCATAGGTTTATCCGCGAAAAGGATTTTAGTTTTAGCCCAAGTGGTTTTGAATAATTCTGAATCCCGATAATTATTGAGTGACCCCTCAGTATCCCAAAGGCTCAGCGTAAAAAAAACGTTGGGCTGAGCCACATCGTTTAATAATTCGACGTGCTGGCAGCCTTCCATTACCCGTATTTTATTTTTAGATGTTTCAAATATCTCTTTAAAAGCCTCAATTTTATCTTGTTGAAATGTCAATTTCACCAGCCGTTTTATCATACATTTAATTTTAGGCAAAATTAAAAAAAGCCTCGTGTACTTATGCACACAAGGCTTTTTAATTTGATAAAAGTTGAATAGATGGCTTATCGTATATAAGGTGATTGGTTGGTCGAAAGGTTGAAATGATAAGGAACTCAAAGTGTTAAAGTTCGGGCTTCAATATTTTTTTCCTTTATATTTGTTTACTGAAAGTTTTCCGTAACACTTAAAAAAAATCTAACATGAAATTCTTTATTTATCTCCTCAGATTCTCATTGGTTTTATTCTTAACCATTCCTTTTAAAAGCTTTGCAACGCACAACCGCGCGGGTGAAATTCAAGTAGAATACATTGATAACTTAACCCGCCGAGCTACCATTGTTACTTACACAAAAGCCAGTTCACTCCCTGCTGATAGAACCGAACTCATTATAAATTGGGGCGATGGTAAGATAGATACCATAAAACGCAACAATAATAAAGGAGAGTTATTGCCCAATGACGTCAAAAAGAACATCTATATCGCTACACATACGTTCGAGAAGTACGGAGACTATACTATTTCAGCCTTAGACCCCAATAGAAATGGAGGTATTTTAAATGTTAATTTTCCTCAAAGCGATGCCGTCTATTTTTATATCCAGACATCCATCCTCATCAATCAATTGAAGAACTCGACGCCCAAATTACTTAATGCGCCTATTGATAAAGGGGTAGTAGGGATACCTTTCAAGCATGTTGTCAATGCTTTTGATAGTGACGGTGACAGTATAGCATATCGGTTAGTGACCCCAATGAGTGGTTTAAACAGTATCGCGCCGCTCTATGAATTGCCAGATAAAATAAAAGCAGGTGCGAATAATAAAATTACCTTCAACGAACTCACAGGTGAATTCAGCTGGAATAGTCCGCAACAAAAAGGGGAATATGCAATTGCGATTAAAGTTATATCTTATCGGAATGGTGTTGCAATAGACTCGACTGTAAGGGATATGCAAATTTTGATTGAAACTATTAGTAGCCCGGGATTATTACCCGAAATTGCTACTGAAATACCTCAATCTTTGGAAGTGAAAGCTGGGCAAGAGGTGTTTTTAGTATTAAAATCTAAAACTCAGCAAAATCCTGATGGTAGTAATGCTGTAAAACAATACAAAGTGACAGCTACAAGCGGTGCTTTTGAAGTAGCTAATAGCAAAGCAGAATTCAATAATAACAAAGGCTATCAAGCCATAACTACGGACACCTTCCGTTGGAAAGTAACTGAACAACATGCGCGTAAAATGCCTTATATGGTTGTTTTTAAAATAGAAGACAATACATTTGATTCGTTGGGAGTAGTCAATTTTTATATGCTTCCAATAAAAGTCAACAGCCTTGCTTCAAAAGTGCAAGAGTTTGATAATCAACGGATTAAGGCATATCCAAATCCTGCGAGTGATGCAATAACTCTTGATTTTGAAGGTGAAAAAGAATCGGCTCAACTGGAAGTTTTTGATATAACGGGCAGAAGTGTATTTTCAACCCGAGTAAAAAATCAGCAGTCTTATAACTTAAAAAAGGAAAACGTCGGAAAAGGTACTTTCTTTGTCCGTATGCATTTTGAGCAATCAGATAAAATGGCTGTACAGAAAATTGTGTTCCAATAAAAAGAGTAAAATAGTCATTTTGATACACCCCCTCAGTAGATTGCCACGCTTTGCTCGCAATGACATACTGAGGGGGTACTTTATTTATTGAGTATTATTAACCACTTTTACTAAATCGTACACCAAAATAGTACCATCCAATTCTGCTAAAGGTTGTTTGAGAAAAGGGCGGATACTATCTAACTGATTGGAGTTTATGTCATTGATAATCAAGTATTTACAATGGTGGTTTTTTATCATGAGTTTCATCCAGTCTTTGCTCCAGATGATGGTGGGTCCAAAATTCCAATAAGAAAATCCACGCCTATCATAGTAATAAAGTGTCGCATTGGGCGTAATATCGGGCAGGCTGATGATGGTATCTTGTTCAGTAATAGGCGTTTTAAAATTGATGAAATTACGAATATCTTTTATGTCAAAACGGGATAAAGGGAAATTATTGTAGCGGCTATATTTTAAGCTTTTGACATCGTATCGAGCGGTAAAATCTTGCTTAGTGTGCTGCAAATTATAGACTAAAAATCCTACAAAAACGAGGGCTGTTATGGGGCTTTTTATTACAGCAGGTGCATTGTTTTTTATAAAATGAAGGAATAATAATATGCAAATAGCTGCAAATTCGAACAAATCTGTAGCGTAATAATCATGTACCATGAATTGGCGATAAAAGCAGAAAAAATATATCAATTTTCCGATTGAAATAAGGCTGAATAAAGCAAAATAGACGGTATTTTGCTTTTTAATAAAGGCAAAATTGAGCACGGTGATACCAATAATGGTGATTAAAGTGGGGAATGCGAACCATGTTTCGAGTGAATAATCCTGTAATTGCTTTGAAATATAGGTGACATCATGCGGTTTCATATTCCAAATGGGCATGATGGTATTCAGAAAATAATAGCCTGTAGCGTGTATTTTATTATAATTTTCAGCCCATAATCGCCACGCTAAAAAAGGTATTAATACCAATAAAAAGGCTGGCACAACAGCCCAAATTTGATTAAAAATAGTGGATTTCTTTTTCGTAATTACCCCCCTCAGTATTTCGAATAGCCAAATGGTTCCGATGGCTACCCAAGTCACGAGCAGGGTCGGTTTTATCAATCCAGCGAATAACAAAGCGGCATTGCAGGCATAAAACCACTTAATTTGCTTGGAATCCACGTAATAATAGAAATATAGCCACGATAAAAATACCATGCTCAAGGCGGGCACATTGGGCAGATAATTACTGCCATAAAAAGCCAGTAGTGGTGAGGCTAAAAAAAGGAGCGAAAAGCATATCGAAACCACCAATTGACCCGTAAAATGCCACGCCAAACGGTATAATGCCCACAAACCAATGAAGTAAATCAGTAGATTTACCCCCCTCAGTATCCACTCGTGTTGACCTAAAAAATGATATAAAAAAGCTGTAAAATAGTATAAAATAGGGAATTCGCCGGCAGTGTGCGAGTCATCTGTCCAGCCGTAATTATGGATGCTAGGGCTGAAAAAGTCCATCCCGTCTTTAAAAAAATTAAGGGTTTGAGAGGTGCAATCGGCTTGTCGCCAATAATGCAAAGATTGTGGGGCTACATTAATGATTTTATGAAAACCTATGAATCCTGCGGATGCCACGAAGCATACAGTAAAAATGACAGTTTTGAGGTATTTTATGTTTAAATAGCGCATTTTTAAATTGAAAGGAGGGTGTTTGTTTTAGCAAAGATATAATGCGCAATTTCAGAATAATTTTCGATTTTTTTTATTTTAAAGCTGAAAATACCAAATGTTCTAAAAAAGAATTAATCGTTTGGTGGTCATCTTTGCCTTTTACATCAGTCAGGCGGGGCAGATGCTGGGCGAAAAAAGATTGCAAATGTGCCGCCTCTATCAAAGTACTCGCCAATGAACGTGCATAAAGATATTGGTTATTGTACTCCGAAAATAGGGCTGCAATGCGCCCACACAAGTCTTTATAAGGCTTGAAAAGGTGAACTGAGTTGTTTTCGTCCACATCTTTTGAAAGATACGCCTTGTTACTTTCATTTATAACTATGTAGTAAAGTGCCTTTTTATCAAAATCGAGCGTGCCGAGGGAATCATCCAACTCGTGGGTGAGCAAGTCGAGAACACGGCGAATTTTAGTTTCCGAGTCAGATAGATTATTGATATTAAAAACGACTTGATATTCCAAATAACTCCAATACCAAGTGACTATATAGAGCAAAAGCCGATGTTTATTCTCGAAATACCGATAAATACTGGCTTCGGTGGTATGGATTTCATCCGCCAATTTTTTAAAAGTAAAAGCCTCAAAACCTAATTTGTGGATCAATTCAATCCCAGACTTGAGGATACGACGACCCAAATCGCTTGATTCGGGGTCGCGCAGAAATAGTTTTTCGTTGAGTCGGATACTAAGTTTAAGTTCCATATTATCTAATATTTTTACCAATATTTTACTAAAAATGAATAGAAGGATGAACTTTAAATACTTTTTGATAGTTTTACTGTCAAATTGGATTCAACTACTATTAAGTTCGATATTCTGATAATCATTCGCAATATTAAAACAATTATAAGTATAAAAGTTTAATTTTTTGAAAAATTAATTATCTCACCAACAACAATAATTATGGACTGGATTACTAATCCTGATATTTGGATTTCATTTTTAACGCTGTGTCTCCTGGAAATAGTGTTGGGTATCGATAACCTTATTTTTATTTCCATTCTCACCAATAAATTGCCCGCAGAACAACAAGCTAAAGCCCGACAATTGGGTTTAAGTTTGGCTTTGATTATGCGTATCGGCTTACTTTTTTCTATTTCATGGATTATGGGATTGAAAAGCGACGTGTTTTCGATTGGCAGTGTGGGTATTTCGGGTCGAGATATTATCCTTATTTTAGGTGGCTTATTTTTGATTTATAAAAGTGTAAAAGAGATACACGAAAAAGTGGAAAATGCCCACGCCAGTGAAAATGAGTTGTCCAAAATAGTGTCTTTTAATACGGTTATCCTTCAAATTATCTTGATTGATTTGGTTTTTTCACTTGATTCAGTCATTACAGCGGTGGGTATGACTGATTATATAGGAGTGATGATTGCAGCGGTAATGGTATCGATGGTGATTATGATGCTTTCGGCGCGCTCAATCAGCGATTTTGTCAACCGCCATCCTGCGGTAAAGATTTTAGCTTTGGCTTTTTTAATAATGATAGGCGTTGCCTTGCTTGCGGAAGGTTTTGATTTTCACATTCCGAAAGGGTATATTTATTTTTCAATGGCTTTTGCTATGCTTGTGGAATTTATTAATATCTCGATTGGTTCTCGTAAGAAATAGAATTGGAGTTATATTACTCTCATCTTGAATGCGGATAATGGTCTTTTAAGCCATTATTCGCATTTTTTTATGTGAAATACTGAGGGGTATGGCTTTATTAAAAACCTTTTAAATTCTATTCATTGTCACTTGTTTGTCAAAAAGATTTTTTAGGGAACTAAAGGTAATTCAACTTAGTTATCTATATATTGAAAGTATTACTTTTAAAAAATGTAGTTTTACTAATAATTCACTTTTAAACTTTTAAAAATGATAGTCCAAACTGAAGCGCATGATTTTGAGGCTGATGTACAGTTACTACAGGCTGTAGAACAGAGGGTATCAAGACTGAAATTTTTTTTTCATCACATTAGTGAAGTTCGAGTTATTTTGAAATCAGAGAATTTGGGATTTACTAAGGAGAGGATTGTGGAAGTTACAATATATGTGCCCAACGGAATTATTTTTTCCAAAGAGAGCGGCAATAGTTTTGAAGAGGCACTATCAAGAGTTGTTTTTACTTTAAAATTTGAATTGTTGCGCTACAAGGCGAAAAGGATAAGTTATGGATTGGTGTAAAAGGGGTATATTTTTATTTAAAACGGTTAAAATGTAAGATACTGCCCATAAGGACTTCATAGAGAGGGGGGGCTTGAACCGTTTTCTTTTAACAATTTAAAACTACCTGTAATGAAAAATCAATAATGATAGCAGTTCTTTTAGTGCACTCCTTGTGGTGTAGGGTATGATTTTCTGAAAGCTATTCATTGTCACTTATTTGTCAAAAAGAATTTTTGTGGAACTAAAGATGACAGAATTTAGTTTTCTTTATGAAAGCAATACTATTAATAAATATAGTTTTACTAATTATTCACCTTTAAACTTTTAAAAATGAGAATCCAAACTGAAGTGCATGATTTTGAAGCTGATGTACAATTGCTACAGGCTGTAGAACAAAGGATATCGAAACTGGGAAATTTTTTCCATCGCATTAGTGATGTTCGAGTTATTTTGAAATCAGAGAATTTGGGAATTACGAAGGAGAGGGTTGCAGAAGTCAAAATACACGTGCCCAACGGAATCATTTTTTCTAAGGAGAGCGGTAAGAGTTTTGAAGGAGCATTATCAAAAGCGGTATTTGCTTTAAAATTGGAATTGTTGCGATATAAGGCGAAAAGAATGAGTTATGGGTTGGTGTGAAAAGGGTAGATTTTGTATTTAAAACGGTAAAAAACTGTAGGATACTGAGGGGGTGCTTGAACCGCTTTTTTTAACAATTTAAAACTATCTGTAATGAAAAAATTAATAATAACAGCAGTGCTTTCGATGCTACTTATTGGAAGTATGAACGCTCAAAAACTGAATTTGCCCGACGGTAACGCTAAAAATGGGTCTTTTAAGTATTCATATCTTCAATTGGACGTCAATTTTTTGAATTACCCCATCAGGAATGTGAATACGAATGGAATATCCGTGAATGGCGCGGCAGTATTCGGCGATAGATTGGCAACAGGGTTGAGCATAGATATCACAGATTCGAGGAAATTATCTTTTGCTCAGGCGGGAATAATTGAACCCAATACATTTGAATATTCACAGGTCAGTTTTTACAATGAAGTTTTCTTTCATCCAAATAGTCGAATTGATGTTTCATTGCCCATAAAATTGGGTGTTGGTCATGCTACTGTGAATCCTCAAGACAAGTTTTTATTCGGCGAGACTTTATTTTCTAATAAGGATGTGCTCGCTGGTGATTACTTCTTTGTTTCCGAATTGGGGGTCAATGTTTCGGTGCATCTTATCCGCACTATGGATTTTAATATTGGGGGTAGTTACAGGCTTACATCTGGAGCGAATGGAATTGTTGTAGACGACGATTTTTTTAATTATTCCGTTCACGCAGGGTTGAGGTTCCGTATTGCAGGTAAGAAATAATATTGTTTTTGACAAATATTTGACAAAATATCACTGAACTTTAAAAATACTATAAATGTTATAATAGTATTACTATCTTTGAATGAAGATTTACTAACCATTTCTATTTAAACTTTAAATATCAATATTATGAAAAAGATACAAAACTGGTTCAGAATCATGACATTGACAGTCATCTCATCAACTCTAACCGTTGCAGCTTATTCTCAAAATATTCCAGATAATGACTTAAAAACCAATGTGTCGGAAGTCAGTA
>JANMYC010000551.1:0-7037 GCA_031381715.1 Saprospiraceae bacterium | reverse complement strand
GGGGCAGAGATTCCAATTGGACAGTACGCGTGCTTTAGCCTTTGTGAGGAATGACTCGACATTTATAGATGTCGTTTCGCCTTTCGTGGATGCGCAATTGAATAGTACTGTTTATTACAATCAAATGGCGGCTTTTTCACAAAAAATAATCAATCAATTTATGCCGCCTTCAATGGCTCCAAATCCGACATCCGACATCATAAATCCGAAATATACTGAGGGGTCTATAAAAGCCGATATTTTAATTAAACCTAATGACGCATACAGTGCTTTTGTTAAGGATTTAAAATTTGATAAACCTATTGAAATAAGCGGAGACATCACAACTGCTCACGTGGACAGTGTTGTAAATGTTAAACTCAATGTGCCACAGTTGACAATGGGTTCGTTGCATGTTTCGCCGACACGCGGGACGGTTTTAGGTAGAAATGATTCTTTATTGGTCAATATCATAACGGATACACTTCAAGCGAGCAGTTTATTCTTATATAATGCCCGAATCGATGGTAGTTTTTCTAAAAATCATGTGAGTGCACATATTTTAACGCATGATGCCGATAATAAAGAGCAACATGCTTTGACCGTGTTTGCTGTACCTAATAATGACAAAGGTTATGATATTTCATTGGGAAAAGACTTATTGCTGAATAAAATAAAGTGGCTTGTCAATGAAAGCAGTCAAGTCAAAACAAGTCCTGAAGGATTTAATGTCCAGAATTTCGTTATCGGCAACGAACAACAAAGCATAAAAGCCAATAATGAAACGGTATCGATTAGTAGCCCTTTATTGGTGAATTTTTCTAATTTTAAATTGAATACTATTTCATCTCTATTGGATGAAAAAACATACTTAGTTGATGGTGTTTTGAATGCGGATTTAAAAGTCAGCGATTTTAAAAACACGATTCCCACAATGGATGGTCGTATGACAATAGATTCAATCGTTTTTCAAAAAATGAGTATTGGTAATTTAGATGTCAATGCACAAAGTCAAAACGGCAATGTGAATGTAGCGGGTAAATTATTTGGCAACGGCAATGAGGTCAATATGACGGGTACTTATTCTGCTAATACAATTGACGCTACCATAAAATTGAATCCACTGACAATGACCACCGTGGAATCCTTTTCACTGAAAAATTTAAAGAACAGCACGGGTACGATTACAGGCGATATTAAAATAACAGGCGAACCGACAAAACCTATTTGGAATGGTCAGCTTGTGTTTAATACTGTACAAACGACCGCGGCAGAATATGGAACTTTGATTAAAATAGATAATCAAAAATTGCGCTTGAACTACCCCTCAGTATTTTTCGATAAATGGGCGATACAAGATGGGATGAATCATACGCTATCTGTTGATGGCTCAATATCACAAACAAAAACCAATGATTTTACAACAGATTTAGTGATTCAGACCAAAGGTTTTCGGGCGTTAAACAACAAGGCTGCTGATAATAATATGATTTATGGCAATGCCTTTGTTGATGTGGATGCGCAAGTATCGGGCGATGTTTACTCACCTAATGTAACAGGTAATTTAGTTGTAAAAAATGGTACAGAAGTGACATTTGTCCGTCAAGTTGTGCCGCCTTCTGCCCAAGCAAGAGAGGGTGTTATTGAATTTATAAACAGAGATACAATTGATAACTTATTGTCTACTAAGACATTACAAGATTATTTAACTGCCCAGCAAGCTAAGAAAACAAGCGCCTTGAATTTCAACTTAAATCTGGAAGTTGAAAAAGCAGCTAAGTTTGTCATCATCGTTGACCCTATTACGGGTGACGAATTACAAGTGCAAGGCACAGCCCGTATCAATGCAGGGGTTAATCCAAATGGCAGCTTTGGTCTGGTGGGTACTTACGATTTAAGTCAAGGCAGTTATGAAATGAGCTACCAATTTATCAAGCGTAAATTCACTTTGCTTGAAGGCAGTACTATTACTTTAAGCGGTGACCCAATGAAAGCTGACGTGGACATTACAGCAGTTTACAATGTTAAAACGCCTGCAATTGATTTAATTAAAAATGAAATTGGGGGAACCACAGCCACTGGGAATGAGATTTATAAGCGCAAAACGCCCTTTCAGGTTTTATTAAAAGTAAAAGGTCAAGTCAATAAACCTGAAATTGGGTTTGATATTATTTTACCTGAAAAAGCAGAAGGTGTCACATCTGAAATGGCAACCACGATTAATAATAAATTGGACCAACTTAGGGCTGACCAATCTTCTATGAATAAACAAGTATTTGCTATTTTGATTTTAAATAAATTTATTGGTGAGCAAAGCAGCGATTTTTTTGCGAGCAATGGCGGCAGCAACAGTTTATTGAGCAATGAAAGTGTGAGCAGTTTTTTAAATGGCGCCATTAATCAAATTGCCAATGATTTAATTAAAGGCGTGGATGTAGATATAAATTTGAAAAATGTGGACGACGACCCCAATGCACAACGCACAGATTTAGATGTGATGGTGGGCAAAAATTTCTTAGACGATAGATTGAATATCAGTGTGGGAAAAAGCTTCACGATAGATGGTACAAATCCAATGTCCAACAATAACAACAATAATACACAGTTCATTCCCGATGTCAATACCACTTATAAATTGTCGAAAGACGGCAGATTTATGCTAAGGGCTTACAGGAAAAATCAATACGAAGCCTTATTGGACGGTTATTTTATTGAAACAGGCGTTTCATTTAATTTCACAATTGACTACGATAAACTTCAAGAAATAATTAAAAAGAACAAGGCGCAATGAGAACAAGACTACCCATTTTATTTTTAATCAGCTTTCTTTTCATCACGGCTTGTCAGATAAAAAAGCATTTGCCTGAGGGAACGCTTTTGTACAATGGCGCAAAAGTAAAAGTAGAAAAAATTGAAGATTTTACGGGAAAACCAAAACCAATAGTTAAGGCATTAGAAGGCGTTGCTGCGCCACGAAAAAACAAAATGATATTCGGTTTTCCGTATAAAGTGGCTTGGTGGTATGTGATTGGCGAGCCTAAAAAACAATTAGGTTTTAAATATTGGTTGCGCAATCAATTTGGCGAAGCCCCTGTTTTGAGCACACGTTTGGATATAAAAGCCAATGAAACAAATATGCAAGCCTATTTAGAAAATAAAGGGTATTTCAAATCTACCGTTTTAGGCAAAACGGATACACAGGGCTATAAATTAAAAGCTATTTATGAAGCTAAAGTCACTCAACCATACATATTAGATACTATTAAATGGGTGTTGGATTCGAGTGAATTATCGAGCCATATTTTAAAAATAAGAGACAGAGCTTCTTATGTGAAACAAGGCGACCAATTTGATATAGAAAGCATAAAAGCAGAGCGCAATCGGATTGATTTAGCTTTGAAAAGACGTGGTTTTTACTTTTTTAATCCTGAATATATAAAAGCTTATGTAGATACCACCAATAATAGGCATACACTCAATGTTTTCTATACGATTAAAAAGGAAACGCCGGAAAATGCGCGTTATCCGCAAGTGATTAATGAGGTCACGATTTTCCCTAACTATACTTTGTTATTGCCACCGCCTGATACGTCAAAACTGAATTTAATAGAATACAAAGGGTATTTTATCAGAGATACGGTCAATCATTATACACCCAAAGCATTGGTACGTCCGTTGACCTATGAAGTAGGGTCGTTGTATAATTTGAATGAACACAACAACACCCTAAATAGGTATATCAATATGGGTCAATTCAAATTTGTCAAAAGCAGATATGAATCTATCATGCCTTTGCTTGATGGAGCGAAACGCATCACGAGTGATTCTTTAGCCTCAAAAAGATTGAATGTTTATTACTATTTGACGCCATTAAAAAAGAAAAACTTTAACGCAGAAGTAGCAGGTTTTACTAAATCTAATTCGTTTAATGGGGGACAAATCAATCTTAATTGGAAAAACCGCAATTTACTGAGGGGGGCTGAGCAACTCAATGTAAAAATGTACGGTGCCATCGAAACCTCTTCAGTAGATACGTTGCGCAATAATAATAATTTCAGAATTGGTACCGAGTTATCACTCACAGTGCCGCGTTTTGTAACGCCTTTTAGAGTGAAAGAAAGCAACTATTTTTTGCCCGTGACTAAGTTTCTCATTGGGTATGAATGGGTTAGGCGGCAACAATTATACACCAAAAACTTCATCAGAGGGCAATATGAATTGAATTGGAAAGAAAGCGTTAAAAAGGAACATATACTGACCCCCCTCAGTATTACATACAATAATGCCACTCAATTTTCGCCTCAGTATTTAGAAAAAATAAATAAGTTCCCTGTTTTGTCGTATGCCATATTGCCGGAAATTGTTGCCGGAAGTGCTTACAATTTTAGTTTTAACAACAATAATCCACGTGATAAAAACATTTTTTTCTTTAATGGACAAGTCGATGTGGCAGGTAATCTGGCAGGACTTTTCACGAAACCCAAGCAAGCATTCAGCGAAAAAATAGCGGGTGCATATTTTGCTCAGTACTTCAAATCAGATGTTGAACTGCGCTATTCAAGGAAACTAAACACCGATGTTTATTGGTTCAATCGCCTCAATATCGGTATCGGTATTCCCTACGGCAATTCTTCTTATTTGCCCTTCACTCGGCAGTTCGTGATTGGTGGGAGCAATAGTTTGCGAGGTTTTGTACCGCGTCAATTGGGTCCCGGTCGTGTTTTAACGACAGCAGAGCAACAAATTTCTTATCCACAAATAGGAGGAGACTATAAATTAGAAATGCAAACAGAATTGCGTTTTCCCCTCATCAGCAAATTGCGCGGTGCCATATTTATGGATGCCGGCAATATTTGGTCAAAAAACAGCTTAATATTTGGGGAAGATGCACGGTTCACTCCTCAATTCCTCAAAGACATCGCTGTAGATGGTGGTATCGGTTTTCGCTTAGATATTGATATTTTAATTGTTCGCTTGGACATAGGTGTTCCTTTGCGTAAGCCTTGGTTGCCCCGCGGTTCAGAATGGGTGATTGACCAAATCAATTTTGGCAGCGGTAGTTGGCGTAGAGACAATCTTGTGTTTAATATTGGCATTGGCTATCCCTTTTAGTGTTCTATCAACTATATTTGCTATCTAATTGCCGAAAGGCACTATTGGATTTAAAACCATTAGCTGGGCATTTATTTTGTTGAACTAAATTGAAAACAATTGAGATGAATAGACTTTTCACAATATTCTTAATAGCCCAGTGCATCAACACATCCCTTTTTGCCCAACAAAACCCCTCTCCCTTAGAAGCCTCATTTCGCACCCATCAAGAAATGAAAAAGGAGACACCCTACAAACTCAATTGGGTGTCCTTAGGTCCAATGGTCAATTCTGCTCGCGCCGACGTGGTGCAAGTAGATGCCACGCACCCAGGTACGATGTATGTCGGATTCGGCTCGGGCGGCTTGTGGAAGACGGTGAACAATGGTATCAATTGGCAATGTATTTTTCAAGAGCAAGCATCTTTAGGCATTGGCGATATGGAATTAGCACCCTCAAACCCTAATATTTTATATCTCGGAACGGGTGAAAATCTTAAAAAACCACGCAATTTTACCTTGCCTGGTACAGGCGTGTATCGTTCAAATGATGCGGGTAAAACATGGCAACACATCGGGCTAGAAGATTCGTGGTCTATTGCTGAAATTGCCATTCATCCTAAAAATCCTGAAATTGTTTTAGTGGCAGTATTGGGTCATTTATGGTCGAAAAATAAAAAGAGAGGACTATATCAAACCACAAATGGCGGTAAAACATGGCAACAAGTCTTATTTAAAGATGAGGCAACTGGTGCAAATGATGTAGTCATAGCACCGTCCAATCCTAAAATAATGTACGCTTCCACGTGGGAGGTTTATCCAAGCATTTCGGGTAAAAACAGTGGCGTTCATAGAAGTGCAGATGGTGGCAAAACGTGGACAGCTTGCACCAATGGCTTACCTTCGGGGGCGTTGGTCGGGCGCATTGGGCTGACAGTGTCGCATAAAAATCCGTTAAAAGCCTATGCTTTCGTGGATAATTTGAATAATCCGAAAGGGGAAGCCGCAGAATTGTACAAAACAACCGATGGCGGTTTGACTTGGGCTAAAACCCACGCTGCGCCTTTTTACGTTTTTTCAGTCGTTGGTTGGTATTTTACGGATGTTTATGTCAATCCGCAAGACGACGAGGAAGTATATTGTTTGGGTGTGCGTTTGGCGCATAGTACTGACGGGGGTAAAACGTTTTCATACCTCGGCGGCAATGTGACCCGTGCCACGCCAAGTTTAGCAAAAGGTTTTCACTTAGACCAATGCGAATTATGGATAAATCCCAATAATCCCAATCATCTTGCAGCGGGCAATGATGGTGGTTTTTACGTCAGTTATGACAAAGGTTCGTCGTGGTTTCATTATAATAATATCCCAGTTGGTGAATTTTATGATATCACAATTGACCAAAAAAACTACACGATTTATGGCGGCACACAAGACGATGCCACCGTTTATGGGCAGCCCAAAGAGATAAAACCCAATTTCCCCGATACTTGGAAATACCTCTGGATTGACCCGTGGGATGGCGGCGATGGTTGCGTCTCGCAAGTTGATCCCGAAGATGATAACACGGTGTATTATAGTATGCAACATGGTCATGCGGTTCGGTATGATAAAAAAATGGATACCACTCAAGTTATACCACCCCATTTGCCTGAAAACATCAAAGACACGCTGGTTTTCAACTATATAACGCCTTATTTAATCTCTCCTCACCAAAGCAAGACGCTGTATCACGGGGGCAATTTTATTTTTAAAAGGACCGATAGAGGCGATTCTTGGCATGTGATTAGCCCTAATTTGGCTATTTCAAACATAAAAGAAAAGAAATCTTTTTCAACGGGTGCATTGGTTGAATCTAAAATAGAAAAAGGGTTGCTCTATGCGGGAACCGATAAAGGCGCATTTTGGGTAACAAAAAACGATGGAGCCCTTTGGGAAGAAAACTCGACAGGACTTGCCAATAATTATATT
>JANMYC010000495.1:0-6433 GCA_031381715.1 Saprospiraceae bacterium | reverse complement strand
GGGTATTAAGTCCTAATGCGTAAGTATCTATATGAATATGCATTCATTCGAATTAATGCGCATTAATTTGAATTAGTTGAACTTAAACCTGAAATTGATAGCATACCTTTTACCTGAAAAAGGGTTGTTAATGGCTATATTATGCCGTAATTACGCAAAGCTGTATTTGCTCGAACGGATACACATAATTGTAATTATAATTATAAAAACGTAGTGCGAAACCCTGATTTCGCTTTTCTAAAGAGGCTTTTGAGGACGTGAAACTGGAGTTACGCGCTACATAATAGTACAATTTTGATTGATAATGCAGAATAGAGTGTTGGGCAAGAAAGGTGCTGCCTTTTAAACGGCTCCCATTCTTGCCATTTTGCTCGTATAATGATAAAGCTTTTTTATTTGTTCTCTTATTTCAAACCCAATTCTTCACCAATGGATGTCACTTTCTCTTTTAAACCAGCATAAACCGCATCAAAATCGGCGTTACGCTCTAATTTGCCAACAACACCGACATAAAACTTAATTTTAGGTTCCGTGCCAGAAGGACGGCAAGTGAATTTAGTACCGTCAGCCGTAAAGAATTGAAGGACGTTAGACGATTCAATACCCAATGTACCCGACGGAATCGCCACTGTTTTGCCATTTTCTGTCCGTTCCAAACTTTTATAATCATCAATCCGAATGACCGCAGAACCTGCCAAATACTGAGGGGGGGCTGCACGGAAATTCGCCATCATGTCTTGAATTTCTTCTGCACCCGTTTTACCTTTTTTCGTCAATGAAATAAGTCCTTCGTAGTAAAAACCGAATTTTTTATACACTTCCATCAGCATATCAAAAAGGCTCAAACCTTTGTCTTTGGCATAAGCCGTCAATTCGGCAATCATCGCGCAACTCGCAATAGCGTCTTTATCGCGGACAGCGTCGCCAATAAGATAACCATAACTTTCCTCACCACCACCGATAAATTGCTCTTTGCCTTCCAACTCTCTGATAACTTGGGCAATATATTTGAAACCCGTAAGCGTATTGTAGCATTTTACGCCAAAATCGGCTGCCATTTTATCAATCAAGTCTGTTGTGACAATTGTTTTGCAGACAAACTCGTGACCTTGCAGTTTTCCTGATTCTTTCCACGCTTGAAGCAAATAATAAATAAGCACAGTCGCTGTTTGATTGCCGTTCAAAAGTTGGATTTCGCCATGGTGATTTTTCGCCGCAATACCCACACGGTCAGCGTCGGGGTCTGTACCCAACACCAAGTCCGCATCAATTTCTTTGGCTTTATTGACCGCCATGGACATCGCTTCTGCCTCTTCGGGATTCGGATAAACAACGGTTGGAAATAGCCCATTGCCTTTGGGTTCAGATTGTTCCGCAATGACCGATACGTTTGTAAAACCCATCTTGCTCAAAAGTTGTGGTACTAAGGTCACACCTGTGCCATGTATAGGCGTGTAAACAATTTTTAAGTCTTTTTGACGTGCAATCGCTTGTTTTGAAATAGATAACGACAATATTTGAGCGATATATTTGTCATCTACCTCTTTGTCAATCGAATGTATTTTGCTGCTATCGCCTTCAAATTTTATATCATCTATGGATTTAATAGCATTCACCTCCCCGATGATATTTTTATCGTGTGGCGCAACCACCTGCGAACCATCGTCCCAATATGCCTTGTAACCGTTGTACTCTTTCGGGTTATGAGAAGCCGTGACAACGACTCCACTTTTGCATCCCAAGAGACGAATTGCAAAACTCAATTCAGGCGTGGGACGCAAGCTGCTGAACAAATACACTTCGATACCATTTGCTGAAAAGATATTGGCGATAACTTGCGCAAATTCATCCGATTTGATGCGGCAGTCATGAGCAATTGCCACACTTATTTTTTCACCTTTAAAACACTTGTTCAAATAATTGGCAAGCCCCTGCGTTGCTGCGCCAACGGTATAATTATTCATCCGATTGGAGCCAACACCAAGTAGACCGCGCAATCCACCCGTTCCAAATTCTAAATCTTTGTAGAATGAATCTGTTAATTCGGTTGTGTTGTTATCGTCAACGAGTTTTTGGATAGTGGCTTTGGTTGCAGTATCGTATCTGCCTTCTAACCATTGGTTGACTTTGTTTTGTACAGCCGTTTCGAGCATCGTTTTTAATTTTTAATTTCAATAAAATTTAATAAAGTAATTTAATGCAAAATAGAAACTAAATTTAGACGACCAATCGTTCCGAGGTATTTTTTTTGCCAAAAATAAAATTAGGAATGAAAAATAAATAAATTTACATTCTAGGCTAATTATTTTGTTGTTAGAATAAGCATCTTTTAAGGCGAATATTAGAATATTTAACGCAAGAGATGCCTGCCCGACTCATCATTCAGGCGGGGTTTTTATAACGGCAAAAGAATAGGTTAAAATGTAAATTTATTTATTTTTCATTCCTTATCTTCATTCTCCTTATACGATTTGCAAAAACACATTTTCTACTGTGTTCTATTGACTCCTAAAAACCTCTTTATACTGAGGGGTGTATAAAGTGAATTATCGGATAATGTCATATCACATCGACAATATTACATTAAAAGTAATCATATACCTATATACTAAGGGGGCATTTACAAACGGGTAAACATTTAAAAAACTACTTATTACTACGTTTAAAACAGACCTCCCTACCCTATTTCTTAACCAAAGCCTTTTTAGCGGCTTTTTCTTTCTTTTTAAAAAAGCAGCGGAGTAAAAAACTGTGCTGAACGGCTTCAAGGTCTTCTTCTAATTTTTTGGAACCGCCTTCCAGATTCTTGATGGTTTGTTTTAAATGAGCGCCAGCTTCTTCATCGTGCATCAGAATGCCGAGCGAGGTGTTGGGGTTATTACCCACTTCTTTAAGGTTGGCGATGAATATATTGGCAGTATCGGCAATGTGTTGAAGCTGTAAAATGGAACTTTTTATGGAATTGAAAACAACGGTATCCGTTGTCAAATCATTAGCCAATGTTCCTTTTTTATTCAATCCACTGCTGAATCGGGAGAGCGAACTGGTCAGTTCCTCCGCTCTTACGGAAGCACTTTTGAGGGATTGAGAAGCGGTGTTGATGTTTTCATACAAAGTATTATCATTCAATAACTTGCCGATAGTCCCTTCACTGGTGGTTAGTTTTTTAGAAATAGATTTAAAATCCGTAGTAATATCTTTAAAACCCGTGGTGATTTCCAAAAGGTTTTCGTTGTTTTTCTGTAAAGTGTTAACCATGTCTTCGGTGGAAAAGGTTTTTTCAACCAGCAAAGTGTCGCCTTCTTGCACCTTATCGAACAGCGCAGTCCCGTCGTAAATAACGAGGATTTTGTTGCCAATAAGTCCATCGGTGCTGATTTTTACCTTGGCATCTTTGCGGATATAATCTTGCACTTTTGTTTCAATATGCAAACTCACGGCTACTTGAGACTTTCCGTAGAAATGAATATCGCCAACTGTGCCTATTTTGACGCCCGAAAACCAGATATTATTGCCTTTTTGCAATCCATTGACATCATCAAAAAAGGATACTATTTGCATTTTCTTTTTAAACGTTTCGTGCAAATTGCCGACCATCAAGATGCCTCCAACCAGAAATATCAAGCCAACTAAAATAAATAATCCGACAATTATGGCGCGTTTGTTCGGTGAATCGTTCATGTGCTATTGTATGAAATTGTATTTAAAAAAGTTACTAATCTGTTCATCTTGGGTATCAAAAACGTCTTTAAATGTCCCAATTTTTAAAAACTTGCCTTCAATCAACATTGCCAAGCGGTTACACGTAGTTTTAGCGCAAGTCAAATCGTGGGTAATAATGACTGAAGTAGTGTTGTATCGCTCTCGCACTTCATTGATTAATGCATTGATTTCGGCGCTTGTCACAGGATCCAAGCCCGAGGTCGGTTCATCATAAAGCATTATTTCGGGTTTCAGAATGAGGGTGCGCGCAATGCCAATTCGTTTGCGTTGTCCGCCCGATAAATCCGCCGGCATTTCATTTATTTTATCTTTCAACCCGACGGCATCTAAAGCTTCTTCAACGGCATTGTCCACTTCTTTTTTAGTAAGGTTTTTGGTATTCATGGTCAAAGGGAACGCCAAATTTTGATAAATGCTCATGCTGTCGTACAACGCACTGCTTTGAAACGAAAAACCAATCCGCAGCCGCAAAGCATCCAGATCTTTCCCGCTCAACTTATCCACTTCTTCACCCAAAACCACCACTTCGCCTTTATCGGGCTTGAGTAATCCGACGATGATTTTTATTAAAACGGATTTTCCTGAACCTGATTTGCCCAACACGGCTATATTTTCACCTTTAAATACGGTTAAATCTATGCCTTTTAAAACCTCTAAATCTCCAAATGATTTGTACAATCCCTTGATAGAAATGACGGGTTCATCCTTATTCATTATGTCTTTTTGTTCCCCGTTTTCCATATTTTAAATTAAGATTAAATAATATTGGGGTATTGATATATTCAATATTTTGATTTATGTCTGTCGAACCTATAGCTCTTTATGTCAATCTCAATATCTCAATATCCCAATATCTCAATATCCCAATATCTCAATTAATAATGCCGAATCCAATTGGCTACTTGAACAATAACTATCTCTTCAAGAAATATAAGAAACATGGATAATACCACGGCTTGATTGGCAGCTTTGCCAACGCCTCGGGTACCTTGCGTCGCATTGAATCCTTTATAACATCCGATGATGCCAATGGTAAAGCCATAAACAATAGATTTGATGATGGCAGAATAAATATCTAAAAAAGGGATATTTGCAAAAGCATTTTTATAGAAAATGAGCATACTGGTAGACTCCGTCGAGTGAACATTCATATAAGAACCCAATAAACCCACGGAACTACAATAAAATGATAAAATAGGTATGGTCACAGTCGTTGCCACCACACGCGTCACAACTAAATATTTGAAAGGATTGATGGCGGAGACTTCCATCGCCTCTATCTGTTCCGTCACTTTCATTGAGCCCAATTCCGCTCCGATGCTCGAACCCACTTTGCCGGCACAAATAAGAGCCGTTACTAAAGGACCCAAAGCTTTAATAATGGCTATTCCGATTAAAGAAGGCAGCCAAGAAGTTGCACCAAATTCCTCTAAAGGCGGTCGAGATTGTTTCGTAAAAACAGCGCCAACGATAAAACCCGTCAATGAAATCAAAGCCAATGATTTTAAACCCACTTCAAAACATTGATTGATGACTTCTCGCCAGTGAAAAGGCGCAACAAAGACCTCTTTGAAAAAACGAATGACAAACTGAAACCCTTTATAAACGCCCACAAAATAGTCGTCGAGTCCTTTTGAAAATAAGTATTTCTTCGTTTGGGTATCTATCATTTCAAACTATTTCTGGGGCACGTTTTATTAAAGCACGAGCATGTTTCCATTGTATATTATTAGGACATTTTCCATGTGTATTTTTTTTGAATTGTTTATTTATTTGGAAGTGCTTTTTAGTAAAAATTTTGATGCATATACTGAGGGGGTCATTCTTAATCCACTGCTAAAGATTTTGCGGTGTCTGCCTTTATGCACCAAAGCAACTCTTTAATAAAAACGTGGGCAAATTTGTCAGTTTCTTCTTTATTCGTCGGTTTACCCGATTCATCATAAGCGTCTTGTACTTTGGCAACGGGAAATGTGGCCGGAATTGTCCAAGCCATTATCTTCCAAAGTGTAAACTGGAGAGATGTAATGACCTGCGAACCACCAAAATTTCCGCCGGATACAGTGGCAATACCAATGGGTTTGTGTCGCCATTCTTTGTATAAAAGGTCGATTGCGTTTTTTAGGCTGGCTGGATAACCTCCGTTGTATTCAGGCGTGACGATGATGATGCCTTCCGATGATTTAATCTTTTCGGCGAACTCAAGAGCTTCCTTCGAGGGCTTTTTTTGAAATTCTAAACGCTCATCAAAAATCGGGAAATTGTATTCTTTTAAATCCAAAATCTCCGTTGAAGCTAAATTGTGCTCAGTCAAATAGTTTTTAAAATACAAAGCGACTCGATGGCTTTTACGCTCTGCTCTCACACTTGAAGAGATAATTGAAATATGTGGCATGTTTGTGATGTTCTTTTTATTGTTAAAAATCTTGGTTTCGCTCCTAAAACAGCTTTTATACTGAGGGGGTGAGTCTTTTTTAAAAGCAAATGCTTAATGGCATTGCTTCAATAAGACCCAAATAAGGTTTGTTACAAAGATGAGTATCATTGAAATAATAGGTGTTATACAATTTTTTAAAAAAATTGCATAATTCACACATTAGGCGTAAAACAAAAAATAATCTACCCAAGTTGGTTATTATATTTTATTTTATCAATATAAATTTATTGAGAAATAATGGATTATTTAAAAGAAATTTAGAGCAGAGTAAAG
>JANMYC010000048.1:0-6465 GCA_031381715.1 Saprospiraceae bacterium | reverse complement strand
GACATGGTTTTATTTAGCGGATAAAATAGTGCTTGCCATAATGGCTTATTCCTTAGCGGGGGCGGTGTTGGCTTTTCTTCGATACAATTTTACACCCGCCCGTATTTTTATGGGCGATACAGGGGCTTTACTGATAGGGTTGATGTTGTCGATTTTTACAATACAGTTTATTGAAATAAATGGGCAATTAATCAATATTCATCCTTTCGCGATTAGAACGGGTCCGGCATTCGCTATCGCAGTGTTGATTTTGCCTTTATTTGATACACTTCGCGTTTTCGTAATTCGTATTTTAAGGGGGAGTTCACCATTTAAACCTGATCGTTTGCACATTCATCATTTGCTTCTGAATATTGGATTCACACACATGCAAGCAACGGCTTTTTTATCGGTTATTTCAATTCTGTTTATCTTATTGGCATTACTCTTACAAAACATTGGAACCTTTCAACTCATTGCACTTATTGTAGCCATAGCTTGGACACTTAGCTTCATACTTCAACATGTAGTAGAACAGAGAAGATTACACTTAACAGACATCAGATGACAGTTGGCATTCCAAAAAATCAAATCTTACATATTCTGTTATATTGACTTTTATTTACTGCTTAAATTTTTGAAAACAAAATGGTTGAAAATACAACACATACTCAAGAAACAGTTTCCAACAACTCACGCATCAGAAACGTAATGAGCGATACAAAAGATATGATGTATTATTATTCAATTTTACTTAATAAGTGGTATTGGATAGTGATAGGTTTGGCTATCGGTGGATTATTGTTTTACATAAATATGAGATATAGTAAAGAGCAGTACAAAGTTACGGGCTCGGTGCTGATAGAAGATTCAATGGAGAAGTCTTTATCAAAAGAAGCTATTATAGAAGGATTCGGTATGGATAAAGCAGAGTCTACCATGGAGGATAAAATCCGGATTTTAGGCTCTACTGAGTTGATGCTGCGTATTGTTGACTCTCTAAACTTGAATGTTTCATACATTCAAGAAGGTCAAGTTAAGAACAATGAATTGTTTGATAACTCTCCTCTAAAAATAATGTATTGGAATACTGAGGGGTCTGAAAAATCTTTTCAACTTAAAATAAAAAATTACGATTCCCTCAGATTTACATTATTCAGATCTGAAACACAGACAGAATTAGTTAACTTTAATACGCCATTCAGATACGGTAAAAGAGAGTTAGTCCTAAAAAAAATAGGGACTTTTGATGACAAATACCCCTTAATTATAAATGTTCGAGATAATTATAGTGTGGCTAAATATTTTAGCTCAAAATTAGATATTGCCCAAGCGGGTCGCTCCAGTATCCTTAATGTGACGATGATTGATGAAGTCCCAGAGCGCGCAATTGCCATCATAAACAGGTTGGTGAGAGAGTATGGTGTATCAATAATGGAAACGAAGAATGACGCCGGGCGCCGAACAATGGATTTTATTCAACAACGTTTGAGCTACGTCGCCAGCGAGTTATACAGCGTCGAAAAACAAGAAGAGGGTTTCAAGAAAGATAGGGATTTGCCCATTATGATTCCTGAAATTGCGAATAACTTAATTGGCAGATCTAATACCATAGAAGCGAAAATTTTTGGCTTAGAGGATAGAATCAAATTGGTTTCTAATATTGAGAGCATTATTTCTGATAATTCGATAACTGGTAAATACAGACCATTACCCTACAGCACTGAAGTTCTGGGAAGTGACCCACTTATTCAATTAATTGGTAAGTACAATGATATTATTGCAAAGCGGAACGAAATGCTTGAATCCGCCAAAGAAGGCAATCCAATTTTAAGCACTTATGATGAGTCTTTGAAAAACTTAAAGAATAGTATCCTCATAAGCGTTCAAACTATCAAGCAAGAAGTCAACGAGCAAAAAGAGAGGTATCGCCAACAGATTATTCCTCTGGATAATCAAATCAAGATGATGCCAACCAATGAGCGTGAGTTGACTCAGATTATGCGTGAAAAAGGCATAAAAGAGACTTTATTTTTATTTTTACTCCAAAAAAGAGAAGAAGTAGCCTTAAATGTTGCGGCACAAGTTGCGCACTCTCGCCTGCTTGAGCGAGCGGTTAATAGAGGTATTGTTTCACCAAAACCTCTGCAATTGGGTATATTTTATCTGTTCTTAGGTCTGGCAATTCCCATTTTTGGATTGTACTTAAAAGACCTATTTAACAGTAAAATACACCACCGCGCTGATATTGACAAGCACGTTAACTTACCTTTTGTTGGTTTTATTCCTCACGCAAAAGGAAGACGGGGTAAATTGATAATCAACGATAGCCGCTCTGTTTTGGCAGAATCATTCCGTTTAGTAAGGAGCAATTTGCAGAACACAGCGATATCTCAAAAAAATCGAACAATACTCGTTACTTCTACTGTGAGTGGTGAAGGCAAATCAATGGTAGCAGTCAATTTAGCCCTGACCTTTGCTCTTACGGGTAAAAAAATTATCATTTTAGGTCTTGATTTAAGAAAACCTAAAATGGAAATGTACTTGGAAGGTAAAAAATCGGAAGACGGTATCGCTCAATTCCTAAATGGGGAAAAGCCAATTAAAAATCTGGTAGTCAAATATGATCGCTTACCTAATTTAGATTATATTGATTGTGGAAATATTCCGCACAATCCTTCCGAATTGATGCTTACCGATAAGATAAAAGAGCTCTTCGATTATTGCAATAAAAACTATGATTTTATACTAGTGGATGGTGCTCCAATTGGAGTAGTTGCGGATACATTTTTATTGAAAAATTTTATTGGTCAAACATTATACATCTTGCGTTACGGCGTTTCAAATACATCGCATCTTAAGTTTTTGAGTGAGGTGAATAGCTTGCAGAAGCTTCCAAATATCAATATTTTGTTAAATGACGTTAGGCAAGAAAGGGGTAACTCGTACAATTACGGATTTTATTCATCTTATTATTATCAAGAAGATAAAAGTGTATTCCAGAAGATAAAACGGTGGTTTATTCCTAAGAACAAAGACATTAGAAAGTAAAGAATTCCGTAGTTAGACTTTTTTTGTTTTATAATCATAGCAAGACGTTTTTAGCGTCTAATCAGTCTAAAAATGCTTGCTATGATTCTTTTAAAAATTAAAAGACCAAATGAATAATAATAAAAAACTGATGTCCAGTTGATTTGTTACCCCCTCAGTATCTACGACCTAAAACACATATTTTAGATAAGATTTACAAATTAAAAGTGATTAGCCAGTAATCATTTTAACCATATTGAAAACAATATCCATACCACAGTATTCAGTTTGCTTTTAAATTTTAAGCATTCATACTGCAATCCTTACCTCATTTTTAACCATAAAACGAGCGTTATTTTAGGAAAACTACTAACAAGTAGCTTGAAAACTCAGCAAAAAACACAATGAATTTAACCTTTTCAAAAACCGATTTCCCCCTAAAAGTTCAAAAAACCGTATTTATTTAAAAGCCTTTATTTGAATGAAAATAGCATTGATGCAACCCTATTTTCTACCGTATATCGGATATTTTCAACTTATCAATGCAGTAGATAAATTCATTTTTTGTAATGATTTAGGATTTATTAAACAAGGCTGGATTAATAGAAATAATATCTTATTAGAGGGTAAAAAGCATCGTTTTTGTTTGCCGATAAAGCATGTTAGTTCGTTTACCAGTATTAAAGAAACAAAAATATCAGAACAACCCAATGATTGGCAAAATAAGCTTTCAAAGAAAATTTGGCTTGCCTATCACAAAGCACCCTTTTTTGACGCCGTTTATCCTTGGATTGATGAAATATTAAAAGGAGCACCCAATCATTCAATTTCAGATGTAGCTATAATCAGTATTGAACATACTTTTCAATATTTGAACCTCGAGAAAAACTTATCACAAAGCATTGGACTTTATGATAATGAAGAATTAAAATTAGCAAAAAGAGTCATTGATATTTGCCAACAAGAAGGAGCAGATACTTACATCAACGCAATAGGCGGACAAAACCTATTCTGTAAAAACGACTTTAAAAAGCACAATATTGATCTTTGTTTCATAAAACCGATTTTAAAAACCTATGAGCAGAACTCTCCTGAATTTGTTGCGGGTTTATCAATTTTAGATGTATTGATGTATAATACCCCCAATGATGTCAAGATTATGTTAAGCGAGTACAATCTCATTTAAGCCAATGGATATTCTTAAAAAACCTCTTGGCGGTTTTTTTGAGTTAGAACTGCCTAAAAAAGGATCTCTTTACCATGATTCTGCATTAGCACTTGCTAACGGCAGGGTGTGTTTTAAAGTTCTATTAGAAAGGGTAAAACCCACCAAAGTCTTTGTTCCATTTTATTGTTGTGATAAACTGGTATTGCCTTTGGAGGAGTTAAAAATTCCTTTTGAGTATTACGCAATCAATTCAAATTTTGACCCCATCGGTATCCCTTTACTTGCCGATTCTGAGTTATTTGTTTTTATCAATTATTTTGGATTGAAGAATCAGACAGCCCGAAAATTGTCAAAATTACTTGGAGAGCAATTGGTCATCGATAATACACACGCATTTTTTGAAAAATCGTATGGTGTCACTTGGGCTTTCAATTCTGCTCGAAAATTTTTCGGCGTGCCTGATGGTGGGTTCTTATATTCCCCTCAGTATTTAGAGGATTCATTTACCCCCATCAACCCCTCAGTAACGGATCATCTTTGGTTATCGTTATGTGGTAACCATGATGAAGCATTCAAATACTTTCAAGAAAATGAAGCAAGCCAAACATCGGCACGTGCGGGTATGTCGGATTTGACAAAACGCATTTTGTACGGGGTAGATTTTCCCGATGTCATACGCGCCCGAAAGAGGAATTTCAGAAGATTGAGCAACGCTTTTCGACATATCAATAAAATGTCCCCGACACTTTTTGATTTACTGCCATCGGTAGTACCATTTTGTTATCCTCTACTATTAGATTTCCCTATTGAAAAAGAAGAACTATATGAGAATAGAATATACATCCCTACATTTTGGTCAGGGATTTTAGAAAGAGACAACCCTGGTTTTAATTTCGAAAAATCATTGGTTGATAAACTCCTTCCCATACCCATTGACCATCGCCTTGAAGAAAAAGATATTCGGCGAATGGTAGAATTCATCTTAGAACTTCAAAAAAGCAGCGTTTACAAATAAATGCAAAATAAAACAACCATCTGTACGGTTTTTGAAGGGCACTATCACAAAGGAGTAGCCGCTTTGGTCAATTCCTTGCATCGACAAGGTTATGAAGGCGTTATTTGGATTGGTTATAAAGGCGCGCTGCCACCGTGGGCTATTATTGAGTCTAAAAATGACTTGGCTGAGGTCATGACGGTGTGTGACAACTTAAAAATAAACTTTATAAAATTCCCTAAAGAAGCTTTTTTACCTTACTGCAAGCCCGATTTCATGCTTGATATTTTAGAAAAATATCAACCGGATGCTGAAAAGCTTTTTTATATAGATTGTGATATCATCATAAAATGCCCAATAAGCTATTTTGAAGAATGGACGGATTATGGGGTTGCGCTTTGTGAAGATGTCAATTCGCCACTTCCAACGAGCCATCCTTTGCGCCATCAATGGGCACAATACTTTAAAAAATACGGCATTACGGTTCGCCGCGACAACAGTCAATATGTGAACGGCGGCTTTTTAGGGCTTAATCGAGAAGCCAAAAGCTTTTTAGAAACTTGGCGAGATGTACAAAATTTGGTCTTAGAAGATATGGAACGCATCAAAGCTGATTTGCACAATAGCCACAAAGGTGATATAGCATCGGGTTTGCAAGGGCGTAATTATATGTTTAATCGCACCGATCAAGATGCTTTGAATATCGCCAAAGATGTGACCAATGAGACGCTTTCAATAGTGGATAATAGCGGGATGGATTTTCAAGGCGTAGGTTACATTATGTCTCATGCAGCCAGTAAAACCAAACCGTGGGAGAAAAACTGGCTTAAATATGTCGTTAAAAATGGGCAACGTCCATCACCCACTGACCGTATTTTTTTGGATTATGTCACTTCGCCCATTAATATTTACACCAATAATGAGCTCAAATTTAAAAAAGTACATCTAAAAATAGCGAGTGCCTTAGCTCGATTTATGACATAGTTTACCCCCTCAGTAAAATAACGTTTTTTTCATTTTTTCAATAAAACCCGACAATTTTAATCATCTGTTATTGTCGAAATATTAATAAAAGGCTATTAAACGCCCAATAAAAAATATCAAATGATACAAATAAGCCCCACACCAACATTACAGCCAACGAAGCAAAAATCCGAGCCGCTTGTCAGTGTGTCCATCATTGCGTACAACCAAGAGCGATATATCGAGCAAGCTTTGGACAGTATTTTAGCGCAAAAAACCAATTTCCCCTTTGAAATAGTGATTGGTGACGATGCCAGCAAAGACAGCACCC
>JANMYC010000474.1:0-9299 GCA_031381715.1 Saprospiraceae bacterium | reverse complement strand
CAAATCGCTGATTTTTTGTACCCAATTCATTATTTCAATAATTGAATCCTTATCTTTTATTTCGAGAGCATAATGATGGGCTATTTTTAGAATTTTATTGGGCAATTCTTTCGTTAAACCTTCTTTTTTATCCGTTTGAGCACTTATAAATTGAGGATAGTAATGTTTTGATAGTAAATCAATCGCAGATTTATGATACTCTTTGTCATTTTTCGATTTTCGATAATATTCCAACGTCAATTCAGCATTTCGCTCCTCCAATACTGAGGGGTCGGTTTCGATTCGGGCATTGGCGTTTAAAATTCTTTTTAAATAATTTTTATCTTTAGCTGCCGCCGCTTCCAGAATTTGAACCTGCAGAAGGTTTTTCAATTTCACTTCATAGATAGGTTCATTCCTGTTTTTTAAAATATAATCAAAAGTTTTACTGTCCAAATCATGCGAATAAGTCATAATAAATTGCTTAAAATGCATCGCTGCGAGGCTATCTTTAGGTAAATCAGTGATGATAGCGTCCGTTATAATTTCATTTGAAATACCCAATGCTTTTCTCATCCGAGCAAAAGTGGTCAACAAATCAAACTTCCGATTCCCATCATTGAAAAGCTCTTGTGCTCTCAAAAAAGTATTCCCGTATTCCCTTGTTTTAATTATACCCGCAATTTGAGCAGAAAATAATGAAGCCCCTGAATAGCCCGTAAAACTGCTTACCAAATCACCTTTAGGGTTGATTATTAAAACAGTTGGATATGCCCGAACATTATATTTATTGGCAATAAAACGTCCGCTCGATTCAGCGTTGGCTTTAAAGTTGATAAAAAAAGTATTCATCCTATCCGCTATATCTCTATTCTGAAAAGCATCCCGAGCCATAGCTTTACACGGCATGCACCAATCCGTAAAGACATCTATAAAAATGAATTTATTTTGCTCAGTGGCAGCTTTTTGGGCGGCTTCAAAAGTGCCCTCAAAAAAGTGCACTTCCTTCGAAGATAAAGGTATTTGACTGGCATTCGCCCTCAATTTAGGTAACGGTATAGATTTTATTGTCTCAACAGGAGCAGATTGAGAGGGTCGATTAGTTGTCATTTCAACCTCATTTTTATCTTCATTCTTTATTTCTTCAGTAGATTTTATGAAATTGTAATCTTCCCAAAACGAATCATCAAAATTATTGATTTTGGTTGCCAACATTTCATCATTAGAAATAAGTTGTTTTTTAGGAAAACTCTTGACGCTGTCAGTCTTAATTCGGGTTGTAAAAAGCTCAATTTTACTGTGTAAGGTAATAAAATTATGCTTATAAATATTTTCAACAATGGCACTTTTAAAATACCATTTATCCTTAAATTGGCTATAATCAACTATAAAATCTCTTTTTTCTAAGAGTAATGGGCTCTCAGCACCGTATTTAGGTTCTAAATTGGCTACATTAATACCTCGTTGCGACAGTGAAAAAACGGCTCTTGTTAAGGTGTAACTTTCCTTATCAACGTATATTTTACCTTTATAAAAATCAAAATCATCGGGATATAAAATACGGCGAGAAGTATCTTTAGGAACGAAATTAATGACATACATGGGTCTATCATTGATTACTTCGTAACCTTCGTGGGTAAAAAGGAATTGATTATTTTGTAAGATGAAGAACTTCTTATTTTTAACAATATCCAAAATGATGCCGCTGGTGGGACCATTGACAATTTCTGGGACAGCATACATTTTAGAGTTATATTCAAATTGGAGAGATAGATTTTTCTTACGCCCTTTTACCAAACGTACTTGATCATCATCCTTTTTCACGGATGATTTATACATTTCTAAAATGCCTTCCGCTTGTAAAAAAAAACGATTCGTTTCATTTTCTTTTAAAATTTCTCTACAAAATAGCTGCACTAATGCGGGTTCGGTGGCATAATTATTCGTGCGTTCCGCCAGTAATTTTTTAATAATTTTACTCGCATCAATTATTTTAAAAGTGAATTCATCTAATTTTATTTCAGAAGAAGATAAAGCAATTATAGCTTTTTCTTCTTTCCTAATTTTTGAGATGGGCGTTTTATACGAACTATAACCAACAGACGAAAAGAACAACGTGTCTTTTTCATGTTCAGACGGTATTTTAATGATAAAATCACCATCCTCATTAGCCGAAGTTCCGATAGAATAAACTGGAATTCCTACGTTAGCATAGGGTATCCCCTCTCCAGTAGTTTTATCAATTATTTTACCTTTTATAGTGATAACTTGCGATAAAAGTTGATATTGAAAAAGGAAGGAAATAAAAATAATTATCCAGATTTTAGGTATAATTTTCATGTGTTTTAAGAAAATTGAATTGAATAAAAAGATTTATAAGCTCATTTTTACGAAATTACGGCTTATTTGTTGTAAAAAACCCTCAAATATTGCCAAATACTGAGGGGATCTTTTTAAAATTTTAAATCTAATCCAAATACCGTTTCGTCAAGCCGCCATAAAAATCAATGCGTCTATCTCTGAAAAAGGGCCAGATGCGGCGGACATCTTCAGTGCGCTGTTTATCAATTTCGATGACCACACTTTCTTCTTTATCCCACGATGATTTATGTAAAAATTCACCTTGCGGACCCGCTATAAAACTCTGTCCCCAAAACTGAATACCGCCTGTCACGCCCGACCAATCACGCTCCTCACCTACCCTATTGACTGTGATTACGGGTAAGCCATTCGCCACGGCATGACCTCTCTGAATCGTTTCCCACGCACCATGCTGACGAGATTTCTCCCCCTCAGTATCCGAGCTTTCCCAACCAATTGCAGTTGGATAAATGAGCATTTCAGCCCCGCGCAAAGCCATCAAACGCGCCGCTTCAGGATACCATTGATCCCAACAAACCAATACACCCAGCGTTCCGACCGATGTTTTGATGGGTTCAAAACCCATATCACCCGGGGTAAAATAGAATTTTTCGTAATAAGCAGGGTCATCTGGGATGTGCATTTTACGGTATTTTCCCGCCACAGAACCATCTTTTTCAAAAACCACTGATGTATTATGATAAATGCCCGGCGCTCTTTTTTCAAATAAAGACGTGACCAATACCACTTTATTCTCCTTAGCCGCTTGACTGAAAACCGCCGTTGAGGGTCCGGGAATGGGCTCTGCCATGTTAAACTTTTCAGTATCCTCAGCTTGACAGAAATAAATGCCCGTGTGCAACTCTTGCAAAACCACCAATTCAGCCCCTTGAGCCGCACATTCACGAATCCCTTTTAGGCTCTTTTCAATATTTTCTTCACGGCTTTCAGTACATGATTGTTGTACGATGCCGATTTTTAATTTATTATTAGACATTGGATTTTCTTAAAAGTAAGCAGGTGACTTGAAGTCACCTGCTCACTACTATTAATTATTAATCAATTTATTTTAATTCTTAGCAAGTGCTTTAAAAACTTCGTCGTATTCTTTGAAATTCTCTTGAATTATTTTTTCAAGAGTTAAAACACGTAAAACCTTTTCGTGCTTCAACAATTCAGGATTATGATTGATGATTTCAATAAAAACCTCGGTACAAAGCTCTTCATCTCCTTTTAAAAGAGAGACGATTAGCCTTCTTACACTGCCTTTATCCATATCTGTTGTCATATCCTAAAGTTTTAAACGTAAAAGAAAATCAGATTTTTTAGCTGTTAGATACGTTCTCTAATAACCAGTGAAAGCCACATTGAAAGAGACTCTGCTTTAGAAAAAGGTATGTTCATCATAACACGGAATATTCCTTCTATATTAGCACACTTCATATATCGTTTCCCTTTATCATAATTTATGGGTAAAAAAATCTCACACTTTTCCATTTGTTCTTTCAATTCAGAATTACGGCGTATCAAGTTGTAATAATATTGTCTTGGATTAGTTGAATCTGTCAAGACTTGCACTACATCATTAATAACAATATACCACTCTTCATTATGCCAAACACGACGTACTTTCTGTTCTATAAATTGAACAATTTTCTCTCTTTCGTCTACTACTTTTATTAATTCACTCATTTTAAAGTTAATTTTCTTGTAGCCCTTTTACGCTAATGCTCTAAAAACATTCGCATATTTTTTGAATTGTCTTTTAGCTAATAATCGCGCTTCTTCCTCACTTATTTCAGAAGATTCGTTGGTACGTACTTCTTCCTCAAGGAGTTCTTTCATAATATCCCGTAATAATTCACGGTCTTCTGTCAATATTTCTTTTATAGCTATTTTTAATTCTGCCCTATCCAAATTCTTTGTCATGTCTTAATTTTTTGTTTAAACGTTGACAAGTGTCGGAGTGACTTTAAGTCACTCCGACACTATAATGCATTTTCACTCTGAAACCAACAATAAAACATTAAAATCAGTTTCATTCACTACAAATTTAATCAAATTTTTTCACATTTCACTATCGCCTGTCGCCTGAAATCTGTCGCCTATTTCACTCAAACCACCCCCGCAGGGTACTGCATTGTGATACAATGCAAGGATCCATGTTGCCAAATCAACGGACGACAATCCAAGCCGATAACTTCTCTATCGGGGAATACCCCCCTCAGTATTTCGAGGGTTTCGGTATCTTGTTTGACGTTGTAAGTGGGTACTAAAACGGCGCCATTCATAATTAAAAAATTGGCATAAGTGGCTGGTAAACGCTGCCCATCTTCATCATAGCAAGCGTCAGCCATTGGTAAAGCGACTAAATTATAAGGTTCACCATTAGCCATTTTAAAAGCTTTTAACTCTTTTTCCATCGCTTTTAATGCCTTATAATGTTCATCTTTTTTATTGTCGCACTTGACATAGGCGATTGTTGTGGAATTGCACAAACGAGCCAATGTATCAATGTGCGAATCCGTATCATCACCCGCCAAATAACCGTGATTGAGCCATAAAATGCGCTTCACCCCAAACAGCTTTTTAAGGCTTTTTTCAAGCTGTTTTTTACTTAAATGTGGGTTGCGATTGGGTGATAGCAGACATTCAGCGGTGGTTAAAAGAGTGCCCTCACCATCGCTTTCAATGCCGCCGCCTTCGAGTACAAGTCCCGTTTTCTCAAGTTTTTTAACCTTTAAAATGCCCTTTTCAAACAGTTTTCCAGTTATTAGATTGTCTTTGTCGGCAGGAAATTTTAAGCCCCAACCGGTGAACATAAAATCCAAAATAACGGGTTCGCCATCTTCAAAAATGGTGATACCGCCGTGGTCTCGTGCCCATGTATCGTTGGAAGGTAATTCGATGAGTATCAAATTCTCGGGATTGCCTCCCCTCCCCGCTTCACCGGATTTCATTACATTCAACAGTATTTCAACCGTTTTTTCCTTATTTTTACAGACAACCAATGCTTTTTGAAATCGAGTTACCGTTTCAATGATACGGGCAAAACATTGTGTCACTTCGTCCATTATCGGTGCCCAATCGCTGTATTCGTGCGGGAAAGTGAACTGTATAGCACTCTGTGGTGCCCATTCTGATGGTAATATTCTTGACATAAAAGCTGTGCGGAACTCCAATTCCGTATTTAATTGATATTTTTACGGAACTGGAGTTCCGCAATACGCGTGCAAATTTCTATTTTTTTAAGATAAAAAAGGTATTCATACGGAGTAAAACTTAATTGGTCGAAATAAAGTTAAATTCCGTTCAACAATTTACCTTTGTAAACGTCTTTAATATTCGTTCGTTTAATTTTTTAATCTAAAATAACAAAATCGTTTTTTCAATGAAAAATGTAATCATGCTCTTCGCTGCTTTATTGCTAACGGTAGCAGTATCCGCACAAGACCCTAAAAAAGGCCCTGCACCAAGCCCTGCGGCTGTTGCTGAAGGTAAAATTGCCGGAAAATCAATCGTTATCAATTACGCACAACCTGCCGTGAAAGGTCGTAAAATTTGGGGTGATTTAGTGCCATTTGGCAAAGTTTGGCGTACAGGCGCTAATAATGCTACTATTATCACTTTAGATAAAGATGTAAAAATCGAAGGACAAGCGCTTAAAGCGGGCAAATATGCTATTTTCACTATTCCAAATGCTGATGAGTGGACTATCATTTTTAACAGTAAATCCGACCAATGGGGCGCTTATAGCTACAGCGACAAAGACGATGTTCTCCGCGTGAAAGTAAAACCTGGAAAAGCAGCTGCTTTTACTGAGCGCATGACTTTCGCCGTTGATACCAAAATGGTGAATTTAGCTTGGGAAAACCTTGCAGTGGGCTTTAAAGTTGAGTAATAATTTTAAAGCTAAAAAGAGGGTCAAACTTAAAAATTTGACCCTCTTTTTTTAAACTTAAATACTTATTTAAGTAAAAACGTAGATACTTATTTACTTAAAACCTTCAATTCTTCTTCTAAAACACTGATTTGTGGCTTGTACGCTTCTTCTATTCCTTTGAAATAATCGGGATTTTGAAGCTGAATTTGGTGCATCACTAACCCCCTCAGTACTTTATCTTTTCTGAACTCATCCACGGATAATTCATCTGGATTAACCTTTTTCACCGCCAAATACATCTTATTTTCCAATTTTACGGTCTCAATTGCCCTCTCTGTAACGGCATTATCCCTCACTGTCAACTCTCGAATAACGTCATTGATGCGGGAATGATACTCCTCCCCCAACGCTTCTATTTGTAGATTTAATTCTTTGATGCGGGCATCTTTTTGCTGCTGCTCCATGAGCTTTTTCGCTTTCTTTTTTTCATCCTCAAAAGCGCGACTCGTGTACCTATTTTTAACAGCATTGATAAAAAATCCCGCAAAATTGTCCTTTACTTTCCCCGATTTTTCTTCCCATTGCGTGTAAGCCAAACCTTCACGGATTGCTGCTTCAGGCTGTGTATCCACCAAAAGATTGAGCACTTCGATGCTCACCCCCCAGTGCTTAACTTGCGGTAAAATCTCGTTTGCCAACTCAGAATTGATGATGGTTTCACCGTAATTACCCCCCGCTAAATTGACAGAAGGCTCTTCTACCATGCCAAAATTTAAGGTTGGTTGCAGTATTTTTATCTTCTTCTGCTTAGGCTGTTGCTCTGGGAAGTTCTGCTGAATGTTGAAAATCAAAATCTCCACTGCTTTCCCTTTTTTCACTTCCGAATACGTGAATTGAATGTCCGTAAAAGCCTTTAAATCCGTTTGCGCTTTATCGATAACCCTATCTTTAAAATGTCCATAAAGCTTATATTCTCTATTGATTCCCAAAATTTCTTTGAGCTCTTTTACCGCAAATTTGCGCTCACCAATGCGTTCGTATTGCTTCAATAACTCATATATTCGGATGGAATAAGTGCTCGGAAGCTTTAAAATATTCTTCACATCATAGACCAAAAAGCGGGATTTAAGCTCCAAAAGATACGGTTTCATCTTCGGATGAAAGGAAACTTGGACGAATTTTCCTTCTTCATCGTGCAAAAAAGTTTCGAGGCCCGCCACCACCGGCGTCTCAAATTTCATGGTTTTACCATCTTCTGTTTTATTAAAAATGGTCACTATTTTCTCCATGAGTTTGCGCGCGCCTTGCCTTAGCCAGCGGTAGGATTCCTTATCCCCTTCTAAAGAATAATCCTTAATAAAATCTTTTAAATAAATTTTATAGTCTTGAAAATCGGCATCTTCAGTCTCTATCATAGTGATCATTTTACTGAAAACACGCATCTCCCAAATATCAAATTTATACCGCGCCTCAACGAGCTCATTGGCTTTTTTAATCAATTTTACTCGATTATTGGGCTTTTTTACCTTTACTAATTTAGCCATTTTGAAAAAAAATTATTAAAATCGGATTTTTTTGTATCCAATTGTTTACCCTAAATTTGTGATAATTGACTTAAAAACGGAGAATGTATCCCTAAATTTGTGATATTAATTCCCTAAATTTGTGATAATTGGCAAATATAATACTTTCTTTTAAAATACTTACCCTAAATTTGTGATAGATACCCCTAAATATGTGATAGTTGACCCCTAAATATGTGATATTAACACCCTAAATATGTGATAGTTGACCCCTAAATATGTGATAGTTGGCTTTATAAGAGATTGATTATCAATTAAATATGAGCCCGTAAAAACAGTTAAAAAGAATATAAAAGATATTACAACAACAGAATAGAGGTCTGTTGTTGTTTTAATTTTTCTTTTTTTAGTATCGAATTAAGTATATATATACTTAGATAAGTATTTAAGTAAATAAGTATTAATTGAAAATAACTTATTGATTTAGTAAACAGAATATTTTAAAATATTCTGTTTACTAAACTACCCACCTAAACTCATAGATCTAAACTCCTAAAATATACTGAGGGGGTAACATTTTAGGCTTAAAAAAGGGACTTAAAAAGATTGAAACTTTTTACTTATTTGAGTACATACTTAGATACTTATTTACTTTGACAATTCACCAAGAAAGAAACTGTGGGCTTTTTCCCCGTTTTGAGCCATTTTAATTTTAAAGTCGACACTTGTCGGATTTTACAATAATGTCTTCTCAGGGATTAAATAAACAAAGCCAGATGTGAATTCTCATCCTAAAAGAAATTCCAAAGTGCATTTCAAGCTGATTGCAAACACATTTATTTCCCCAAATCCTTTTCAATCAATTGCACCACATAGTCAATCAGCGTTTGCTCCGTATCAGCAATTCGTTTCTTCATTTGCTTGTGCAGGTCTTTGGTGACGTCGATTGAAAGGCGCACTTTGGGTGCTTTTTCTTCGACTGAGGCGACTTCTACCGCGGGAGGCTGCTCTGCAACAATTGTTTTAGATAAGACCTGACGGTGCATTTGTTCCACCTGTTCTGGTGTGAGTTCAGTGGGCGTTTTATCTTTTTGAAGTTTGCCGGCGAGTAAATTCTTTTTCATTATATACTTAGATACTGTTTTAATCAAATAATTAGATACTTATTTAAGTAGATTAATAAATTTTTTGGCTATTTTCGAATGTTACACAAATACTTAAACACTTAGATACTTATTTAAGCGCCAATTTCAGCTTTTTTATGATGCCTTCTATTTCAGTTAAAAATTTATTCATTTCTGCACTGGCTTTTTTATCGCGCCCTTCTATAACGCCTTTGCCTTGTGGCATGGCTTCCCGATACGCAATGCGGTTAACAAGCCGACTCTCTAAGACGTTGATATCGAACCCCCTCAGTACTTCTACCACTTCTCGGTCAAGCGTGAGGCTGTCGCTGTATTTGTTGAGTAAAATATAAGCCTCTACGTTTGCCCCCATGCTCTCTTTGGCGATGCGTGCTTCTTCGAAGCCTTTTAAAAATTTTTCAAGCGTCC
>JANMYC010000467.1:0-5056 GCA_031381715.1 Saprospiraceae bacterium | reverse complement strand
CCTCAGTACAAGAGGATGTACTACAGTCGGGAACCGTTTTACCGAACTCATTTGACCCCGATGGGAACCTTAATCCGAATAGTTTTATTTTAATGGATAGTCCTAAAAATGGGACAATCACGATGAACGCAAGCGGCACTTATGTGTACACACCCAATCCGAATTTTAATGGAAAAGATAGTGTGCGTTATCAAGTTTGCGATTTTACGGGCTCTTGTACGCAGGCAACCATCATTTTCACCGTCAATCCAGTGAATGATGCGCCAGTTGCAACCAACGCTACCCCCTCAGTAAATGAGGACTTTGTGTACAATGGCAGCGTTTCACCTAATGTAACTGATGCCGATAATAATTTAAATAATAATAGTTTTACGCTATTGGATAGTCCTGTAAATGGCACGATTCAAATGTCTCCCAATGGTAATTATATCTACACGCCTCGCCCTAATTTTAATGGGGTGGATAGTATTCATTATCAAGTATGCGACCTAAGCGGCGCTTGTGCCTCAGCAACCATCATAATTACGGTAAAACCTGTGAATGATGCGCCTAAGTTCAACGTCACAGCCCCTCAAGTAATGGAAGATTCGCCCGTGACTTTCTGCGGAATAGTGAATGACAATGATTTGGGTGATGTTTTCAATACTCGACTTTGCAATCAGCCGAAAGGTTTGGTGACTCCTTCATTTAATAATAATCAATTATGCATTGAATATACGCCAAGCAAAGATTATAACGGCTTGGACACTATTTGTATGCTCGTGTGCGATAGAGGAGGTTTATGTGATACAGTTAAAATTCCGTTGAACATCATCCCGATTAATGACGCGCCGAATTTGATTGTCAACCCGATTAATGTGCCAGCAGATTCGACAATTATTCAGTGCTTTTTAATCAGCGACCCTGACATTGGTGAAACATTTTCAGCGTCATTTTGCGATGTTCCAAAGGGAAACGCTAAGATAAAAGTTGAAAATGGCAATGTTTGTATCAATTACAGCACTAAATTCCCGAATTTTGAAAACGATGCCATTTGCGTAGTCTTGTGCGATAAAGCGGGCGCGTGTAGCCAAGCCTACATCCCCGTAACCGTTACGCTTTGCGATGATAAAACGCCCCCGATTTTGACTTGTCCTGAAAACGTGGACGTATCATCGGCAGGAACCGTTTTGAGTGACCGAAGTAAATTCATTTTACAAAGTTCTTTAGCGGATAATTGTACTGGCGTTTATCTTGGTTTTAACTTACCGACGGCAAAGGATGATTGCAGCATTCCGTATGTACAACAAATTGACGGCATTAAAAGTGGTGGTATTTTCCCGAAGGGTCTGAATGTTTTGACTTTTGAGGCGTTGGATAATAACGGTAAAAAATCAAATTGCAAGGTAGAAATCAACGTGTCAACAGTTCAATTATTGAGCGTAGATGCCGTATCGGCTTGTATCAATGAAACCTTGAATTTTCAAGGAAAAGCCCTTAGTGAAGTCATTTATACTTGGAAAGGGCCCGATAATTTGACCGCCACTGGCAGCACTTTGACGGTGCCCATCAATAATACCAATCAAAAAGGCTTGTATATATTGACCGCCGTTTTTAAAAACAATTGCTATTTAAAAGATACCATCACCGTCAATGTCAATAATGCACCTAAAATACTAAATGATTCATTTGTGTTGGCGATGGATGCCACGCTGACTGAAAACGTTTTAAAGAATGACGTCCTGTTAAACGGGGTCAATTTCACGGTAAGAGTTCGGGATAATGCCTTAAATGGAACTTTAAATCTTAAAAAAGATGGTACAATCACGTATCAGCCCATTTTTGGTTATAAAGGCACTGACAATTTTAGCTACGAAGTATGCACCGATATTTGCCCCAATGTATGCCAAAAAGCGAATGTTATTCTGAACGTTTCAGATGCTTTTACCAAGGAATATAAAGCCAATGAAGTCATCACACCCAATAATGATGGCTTCAATGATGCCTTAATTATTGAAGATTTTGATGCCGCATCGCCGAATAATAAAAGTACAATTGTGATATATAGCCAGTGGGGCGAGCTTGTTTATAAAGCCGCGCCGTACAAAAATGATTGGACTGGTACATTCAAGGAACTCCCCCTCCCAGATGGTACCTATTATTTCATTTTTAAGGCAACGCCTACAAGCCAAGCCACCAAATCGTTTATTACTATTTTACGGTAAAATACACTTAAATACATGTACAAAGTCAATAGTAGGTGGCATTGAAAACTAAAAATAATATCGATAAAACACTCAAAATACTGAGGGGGTATTTTGAATTTGAAATCTGGAATTTGAAATTTAAAATCAGAAAATTTTGACATACTAAGCATGAGAAACTATATCTTTTTTATCCTTTTTTTAATGGTTTGTTTTAAAACCCAAGCCCAACAAGAGGCGCATTACTCGCAATTTATGTACAATAATTTGCAAGTAAATCCGGGTTTTGCGGGCTCCCGAAGAGTGGCTTCGTTTAGTGCCCTTTATCGCAATCAATGGATTGGTTTCAAGGGCAATCCAAAGTCATTTTTAGCGGGATTTGATTCACCTTTGCCCAATTTTAACAAGCTTGGTTTGGGCGTCATGGTTTCAAATCAATCTGAGGGCATTGTCAATCGCATGGCGGTGACCCCCTCAGTATCTTACGCAATTATTCACACCGATGAGAGCACTTTAAGGCTCGGTATCAGCGCCTCATACCGCCAATATAAATTTGATTTGCAGAGCACAAATGTCAATATTCGAGAGAGACAAGACCCCACCCTAAGCGAAGATGACAATCCGAATTTCAATAATATGAATATCGGCATGGGTATTTATTACGATAGAAAAAATATATACGCCGGCTTTTCAATCCCTAACTTGAACGAAAACCCTTTAATAATCACTCAAAATACCAAAACGCCCTTAAAAGGTAAAGAAATTCGGCATTTTTACGGCATGGTTGGCGGGCTTTTTCCACTTGGTGGCAATGAAAACCTGCAATTAAAACCTTCAATGATGTTTAAATACGTCGCCAATGCACCTTTCAGCGTGGATGCTAATATGAGTGTTTTGATTAAAAAGAAATTCATGGCGGGTCTTTCCTATCGTTTTGGCAATACTTCGGGCGATTCAGTGGATTTATTGACCTACGCACAGGTTGCCAATAATTTTGCAATCGGTATGGCTTATGATTTTACGCTCTCTCAAATCGGTAATTATAACCGCAACAGTGTAGAAATATTAGCCCGTTATGATTTTGCAATAACACCTAAAACCATGCATAATCCACGGTTTTTCTTTTAAAACATCGCATAATCTAATCAGCTCTACGAGGCATACCCCTCAGTATTTTCATAAAAAATGACAATCATGGCAAAGTTCAAGTATATATTTTTCATCTTTATTTCAGTTTTTTCGCAAGTAAAAACTCAGGCTCAAAACGATAAAAAAAAGAGTCAAAATGCGCAAAGTGCACAAAACGCCGATAAGATTAAAATAAATAATATGCGTTTGGTGAATTCCCCAGCTTTGGATTTTAGCCCCGCTTTTTATAAAGATGATTTGGTATTCGTATCCAATAATACCATCAACGGAAAAAAGAAGATATTCGATAAAAGCATCAAACAGGCTTCGATGTCCCTTTTTATCACCAAAAAGGATAGAAGCGGGTATTATCGCAAGCCCGAAGCCTTTGATTCCACTTTTATTAGCAAAGTCCACGAAGGGCCCATCACTTATGATGCGCAAAATGATGTGATATTTTTCACTCGAAACGATACCAAACCAGGGGGTAAAAAGCCGCGCTACGTCAATAGTACCAATTATATGCGCATTTATTCCTCTGCTTTTGATTCCGAAAACTGGAGCACACCTGAGTTGGCACCTTTTAACGATGAAAAAAGCGATGCCTGTCACCCCACAATCTCAGCGGATGGTGAAAAATTATATTTTGCCTCCAATCGAGCAGGTGGATTCGGGGGCATGGATTTGTACATGTGCAAAATGGTGGAAGGTGCTTGGAGTGAAGCGGTGAACTTAGGCTCGGAGGTCAACAGCAGTAAAAATGAAGTATTTCCTTTTATCCACGAGGATGGAACGCTTTATTTCTCCTCAAATAAGCCTAAAGGTTTGGGTGGTTTGGATGTTTATTACACCCGCATTGACAATACAGGCAATTATTTAAAACCCATTTCCATGGGAAAACCTTTCAATACCGATAAAGATGATTTCGGATTCATAGTCAATCCAGAAAATAAAATGGGATTTTTAGCGAGTAACCGAGCGGGCGGCTTGGGCGGTGATGATATTTATAGTTTTAATATACCAGAAGGCACTAAACCGTTTTCTGACGTAAAACAACTGAGTGAGGCTTACAAAGAAGAAGCAAAAGCCACTTTGAGCGATAAAGACAATAGCAAAGACAGCGACGCAAAAAGAGTGGTCAATATCTATGTCATTGATAGAAAATCAGGGCTACCCCTCAGTAAATCCTATATTTGTATCGCTTCCACGGGTAATCAAAAGCCATCGGTAGAAACGGGTGGCGATAATTGTGAAACGATAACCACCGATGAAAACGGCAAAGCTGTGCTGCACATCAACACCAATAGCAACTATTTTGTGAGGATAAATAAAACCGATTTTAAGCCCAATACGATGACTGTTATTAAAAATGACAATCGCAATGAGTCCATTATTTTATTGGATAAAATTGGTGAGTCAGCCAATAATAACACCAGTGAAATAGCAGAAAGCGGCTCAAATAACAGCAATAATGCCACAAAGAGCAACAGAATTTATAAATTGAGTAACATTTACTACGATTACGATGATGCTTCTATCAGACCCGACGCTCGCCGTTCATTGGATTCATTGATTCAGATTCTTTACGATTTTCCAGAGATGGAAATAGAATTAGCCGCCCACACGGATAGCCGAGGCAATGTGCCTTACAATATCAACCTTTCAAAAAGAAGAGCGAATAGTGTCATCGAATACCTCGTTTCAAACGGCATAAAAAGAAGAAGACTCAACGCTGTCGGCTACGG
>JANMYC010000461.1:0-4048 GCA_031381715.1 Saprospiraceae bacterium | reverse complement strand
CAACGTTTTATAATCTAACATCTAACATCCACTGATTAATAAGCCTTTTTATGCTTTTTTTTCTTCTTTTTATCGTCCATATCGAAGCGAGGTCTTGGTTTATCAAACCTGTTTTCTCTGAAACCGCCGCCACCGCCGCCGCCGCCGTTGCTTTCAGTAGCATCGTCCACGCGAATTTTACGACCATTCATAGTAGCGCCTCTCATCTCTTGTTTGATAACATCAGCAAATTTAGGTTCAATATCGAAGTGCATATATGACTTCTTGATATCAATGCGCCCGATAGCTGCGCCCGGTATTCTAAATTCAGTCGTAACCATGCGTAAGAACTCACTTTTATCAATATCGTCCATTTCTCCCATATTGACAAAAAGACGCACCATCTTGCCGTCTGTGTATTGAACACTGCCTGGTTCGCTGGTTCTTTTCAAACCTCTCGACATAAGGTTCAAATCCATAGCATTTTTGTAATACTCCAAAAAGCGATTAAACTCGATACTGGCAAAGCGCTTAATCAAATCTTCTTTTGAAATATCCTTTAATTCCTCAAAAATTTGGGGTAAAAACGGCTCGATTTCAGTGTCTTGTACCTCTTGGTCGTGAATATTTTTGATGATATTCATCAACTGTTTTTCACAGATTTCAGTACCAGAAGGAATCGGCGTTTTCTTAAATTGAGATTTAGTAATGCGCTCAATTTGGCGAATTCTATCCTCAAATTTAGGTGTGATAATGGTAATGGCAATACCTTTTTTACCCGCACGACCCGTCCGACCACTGCGGTGGGTATAGACTTCAATGTCGTCAGGTAAGCCGTAATTAATAACGTGCGAAATATCACTCACGTCAATACCACGAGCGGCTACATCCGTTGCAATCAGCAACTGAAGCGAGCCTTCACGGAAACGGTTCATCACTCGGTCACGGTCGTTTTGCGATAAATCGCCGTGTAGTGCATCCGAGTTGTAACCATCGCGCGTCATTTGCTCAGCGATTTCTTTTGTATCCGCTTTCGTGCGGCAGAAAATCAATCCGAAAATACCCGGATTAGAATCCACCACGCGTTTGAGTACCGAGTACCTGTCATCAGGGCGGCACACATAATATATATGCTCGATGTTCTCGTTAGTCTGATTTTTACGACCCACGCTCACTTCCACCGGATTAGTCATGTAGTTGCGAGAAATACCCCGCACTTCATCCGACATAGTAGCCGAGAACAACCAGATTGATTGTTTATTTTCAGCTGCTTCGAGAATCGTATCCAAATCATCTTTAAAGCCCATATTGAGCATTTCGTCGGCTTCGTCCAAGACAAAGCGACGTACTTTACCCAAATCCACGGCATCACGCGATATTAAATCCACCAAACGACCCGGAGTAGCCACGATAATATTCGCGCCGGCTCGGATTTGACGAATCTGACCATCTATACCAGCACCACCGTACACGGCAGTGACTTTGTAATTATGTCCGAATTTTGAGTAATTTACTAGGTCTCCAGCGACCTGGACGCATAATTCGCGCGTTGGGCAGATAATTAACGCTTGTACACCACGCACTGTGTGGTCAATTAGCTGTAAAAGTGGCAAGCCAAAAGCTGCGGTTTTACCTGTTCCTGTTTGAGCGAGAGCGACGATATCCCCCGTAGTAGTGAGGGCGGTGGGAATAACCAGTTCTTGTACTGGCGTTGGTGTCTGAAATCCCATTTCTTCGATGCCTTTTAGCAAGTCATCGTTCAGACCCAAGTTTTTAAATAAATCCATGCCGCAAAGTTACTCTTTTTTTTTGACCCCCCTCAGTATTTTTATGCACTTTAATTAAAAAATGCACATATTTTATCTTTTTTCAGCCATTAAAACATAGGCTAAGAGATATAAAATTTGGTTGTCTAGTGATTTTTAAAATAAAATTTCTGAAAACCTGCTATTTGTTCAAGCTATATTGTTCGTTTTATGTTAAATTAAAATTTTAATATGCATAAATATTTTTTTTAAAAAAGCTTAAAATTACGCAATTGGAGACTTTTTAATTTAAAACATATTAAATACGATGTTTTAGTAGGCGTAAAGAAATAATCACTGCTATCGTCGGGCTATAAAATGTGAAAAATGCGGAGCATAGCGGAGTATTTTCCACATTTTATAGAACCGACTTTAAAAGATAGCAGCGATTATTTTAGCCAAACTACTTATTATTGTTTTATAAAATAGATTTTCTAATCATTATATGATTGTATTGAAATTTTCAGATTGTGAGCAAATACCCAAAGGCTCCTTTTTATTTATTATTGCGAGTGGTAAAACCGAACGACAGTATCCAGTCGTATATGATTTCGGACGTCCAAATGAAACTTATTATTAAATTGAAATTAAAATTCTTAAAATGAAATTTAGAAATTTTTTGCCCTTATTTATAGGAATCACCTTTACTGTTGCACACTCAAACGTATTTGCACAGGGTAAAACAATGGTTAAAACTGAGATGACAGTTCAAGTTGGTGGCGAAGCGATGTTCCCTAAAAAGAATATCATTGAAAATGCTGTGAATTCAAAAGCACACACAACTTTGGTAGCAGCTGTTCAAGCAGCGGGTTTAGTTGAAACATTAAAAGGTAAAGGTCCTTTTACGGTATTCGCTCCTACGAATGATGCCTTTGAAAACCTTCCAGCAGGCACCGTCGAAACGCTTTTAAAACCTGAAAACAAGGCTACATTGGCTAAAGTATTGACTTATCATGTGGTAGCAGGTAAGTTCGACTTCAATGCAATTGCGGAATTGATTAAAAAAGGTGGTGGTAAAGCGAGTCTAAAAACAGTCAGTGGTGGCACTTTGACAGCTATGATGAATGGCTCTCACAATATCTCTCTAAAAGATGAAAACGGCGGAACCGCCAATATCAGCACTTACGATGTATATCAATCCAATGGCGTTATCCATGTTTTGGATGCTGTTGTTTTACCTAAAATGTAATTAGAAATAGTGCTAATCAGCCTCGATTGGTGATTTTTTATTAAAATAATGAAAATCATCGTGAAATACTCCCTCAGTATCCGCTTCAAAAGCTGTTGTACTGAGGGGGTATTTTTTTTGGATGTTTTATTCAATTAAATTTTTCATTATTCCTCAGTATCTTTCCGCTTAATTTTTTGAATAGAAGATTAATCAACTAAAAAACTATTTATTTTTTGTTTGCATAAATCAAACCTGTGCGATTATAAACTCGATATGCGTTATTTCATAGATTTAGCCTACAATGGCACTCGTTTTTATGGTTGGCAACGGCAGCCGAGCGACCCCTCAGTACAAGCGGCTATTGAGGATGTATTTTCACTGATTTTACGCCAACCGATTGAAATAGTGGGTTGCGGGCGGACGGATACGGGCGTTCATGCGGCACAGTATTTTGCCCATTTTGATTTTGATGGCGAGTTTCCTCCTTCCTTTTTAGAAAGAGCCAATAAACTTGTTAAAAAAGATATTGTATTGAGGCGCATCGTACCTGTAGCACCCGAAGCCCATGCCCGATTTGATGCTTTCAAACGCAGTTATGAATACCATATTACTTTCATTAAAAACCCTTTTGCTACTGAAACAGAATGGCATTTTGCGCAGCATAAGTCATTGAATATCAAGGATATGCAAAAAGCGGCTGAAATACTGAGGGGGTACTCTGAGTTTGCTCCTTTTTGTAAAACACATTCGGATGCGCAAACAATGAAATGTGAAATAAGCCGAGCCGAGTGGGTTTTTACGGAAGAAAAAGCCGTATTTCATATATCCGCTAATCGCTTTTTAAGGGGAATGGTGCGCTTGATTGTGGGTGCGTGCATCAACGTCGGCTTGGGGCAATTAAGCCTTGAAGATTTAAAAATGGCTTTGGATGAGCAAAAACCTTTGAAGAAAAGTTACAGTGTACCACCAACGGGTTTGTTTTTGACGGAGGTGGTGTATCCTTTTGTTTTGGATTGAAATGCGTCCGTGCTGTTTCGAAATCATGGGTTTTCTCATAAAATCAAATTTAGTCCAACTACTTATTTCTACATTG
>JANMYC010000455.1:0-3442 GCA_031381715.1 Saprospiraceae bacterium | reverse complement strand
TTTGCCTTCAATCAAAAGATATTTTTCCGATTGGCGACATCGCAGTTGTAAACACAGTAAAAGAATTGAGTGATGCAAAAACAAAAGAAGAGATAATCTTGCTTGCGGAAAAATGGAAACCATTTCGTTCACTTGCAGTTTATTTTTTGTGGCACTATTATCTAAATAAAAGAAACAGACCGTCAGAATAAAATATACAATGATTTGTCTTATTAACAAAATTAATAGAACACCGCTTCGGGCAGACAGAAGAACATCCGATAACAAGGGGTCTGCGATAGCGGGGTTCTATGCTTCGAAGACACATTTGTGCAAGGTGGAAGTTCAGTTCTCCGAATGAAATTTAGTGCTAAAACTCCCCGCCATCGCAAACCCCAAAAACGTTAGCGGAAACCCTAAGGCCGACCGTGCAACCATCAACCTGACAAGTATTGACCAAGCTTTAGGTGGACGACTTACTGGACTTATAATGCCTACCCTGAAAATAAATTTGTAAAAAAGCCTGCCCACTCCACAGCACAAAACACACTTTCATTTTTTTTCCGATACACCAAGCCGACCCAAAAAAAATGAAAGAGTGTTTTCAAAACCCAAAAAATACTCTGATTTTATTGCACTTATGTAACTGCTGACACTTTTCATTATCTGAAAAGTGTGAATCTTGTAATTCTTTTGAGAAATTGTGTAACGGAAACCATGACAAAGAACCTGACTTTTGTAGTTGAATTTTAAAATTTTAAACCAAATAAAAAACAATCAGTATGCTGATTTCCCACAGTATTTAAATACAACGCTATGCTTACAGTAAAAAAAGAAGAGCTAACTAAACTGGCTGAACATACGCCAGAGCAACCAAAAGAGCCCTATGAAATAATGGTTGAGCAAATAGAGGCTGGTTTAAAAGAACACCGTCGCTCTAATATCGGGCTTTTTATATCTTCACTTTCTGCAGGTTTAGAAGTGGGTTTTAGCATACTGGTTATTGGTATAATTTATACCTTTTTTAAAACGGAAGTAAGCCCCGGTAAACTATATTTAATGATGGCATTGGTATATCCTATTGGTTATATTTTTGTAATTACTGGTCGCTCGGAGCTTTTTACAGAGCATACCGTTTTGGCTACCATACCCGTACTTAATGGCAAAGCTTCGTTTAAAAGTTTATTAAATCTTTGGGTAATTATTTATGCAGGTAACTTATTTGGAGGCTATCTTTTTGGCACAATTGTTTTACAATTTAATGCGGGCACACATCTTATTTCGCTTGATTTTTTTCATTTTGTATCGCAAAAGATGATTGCTTATAGCAGCAGTAATATTTTGGTTAGTAGTATAATGGCAGGATGGCTGATGGGTACATTATCCTGGTTGCTAAGCTCGGCACAAGATACCCTAAGCCGTGTAGCAATGATATTTTTTGTAACATTCATTATTAGCATTGCAGGGTTACACCATTGTATTGTAGGATCTATAGAAATATTTATGGCTTATTTTGCAAACGCTAACAATATAAGTGGGCTTGAGTTTTTTAAATTTCAAGCTCTTTCTACAGTAGGTAATATCATTGGTGGCGTAGTGTTGGTAGCATTGGTAAAGTATGGACATAGCAAACGAAAATAGCAAGCAGCGCATAACGAATGCTAAAGAAGCAAAGATTAAATTATCGCTATTTAAATTTTTATGATTGTATCATCACATCAGAAAGGTTGGAAAATTATTACACAACGCTCCCATGGATTGTTGGCCGCAATGATTGCTTATCAATATAATATTGATTTGCCTGTTGAAATAATGGTTTCAGTTCTCGTTGCCATTGCAGAGCATGACGATGGGGTAACTGAAACACTGGCTCCTCAAAACCTTACAGACGCAGGAGCCCCCAAGAACTTTACAGTGGCAGACGGGAACACGAAGACTGATATAGCACCGTTGCTAAGCTTGATTGAGATTGGAAACTCAAAAAGCCAGTTGAACGGGTTGCTCAGTTCTCTTCATCTGAAATTTTTATACGATGGCGATAAAAGAAAAACAGACAATGGATTGGATGATTTTTTAAAGGATCAAGAGCAATACCGATCCACTATTTTGAAAAATCTACATATTGATAAGAAATTTGCAGACCGGCTATACAGGTTCTTAGAATGGAGCGATGCGTTTTCGCTATTAATATGTTTAGATAAAATACAACACAATGGAAGGAAGATGGAAATTTCTAAAAGCCCGGATGGAGATATGAATACGGTGCATTACAAACCCAATAAAGATATCTGTGTGGAACCCTGGCCATTTAGGAGTCCTTCGTTTAAAGTATTTTACGAGTATAAAATTTTAGAACAACTACAATTTAACTCAATAGAAGTTTTTAATGAAGCTTGTAAAGCTGCCAAAGTAGAACAAGCCGTGTTTACCCTGCTAAAGTAGGGTCTGCTGAAAAAGTATTAAAAATTTACAACTAATTGATAATCAATATTTTACAAAGGTAAAACCTTGCACTTTTTTAATTATCTGCAAGGTTTTTGAGCATTTTTATTAAAAAACCTTGCAGACAATTAAAATGACGTTGAAATAAATTTTCAATTTCAAACAAATTAATTATTATTAATTATATAATTCATTGATTATCAATTTAAATATTTTAAAAATCAGCTAAATTCAAACCTTTTAATTTTTAAAATACTTTTTCAGCAGACTCAAAGTAGCTATTTATATACTGCCATGGTTAGTGTGCTAAGAAAATTCTATTGCATACTTCGATATTTCTGCCTTTGTTGGTGGTCGCCCAGACCAACAAAGGCGAAAAAAGAATTTGCAGCGCGTTTTTTCAACGTGCAGCAATGGACAGAAATGCCCAGAGGTGGACATTTTGCGGCTATGGAACAACCTGAATTGTTGGCAGCAGACATCAGAAAGTTTGCCCGTGTTTTGCAACATCAACCCCAACCAAAGAGGTTTTTTGAAGAGATTTTTGGGTAGTGGAATACCCCCTCAGTATTTTTAATCTTTTAAACTTTTAATTGATGAGGAAGACAATTTTAAACTTAGCCGTTACACTTGACAGTTTTATTGAAGGACTAAATGCTGAAATAGATTGGCTTGAAGGAGATGAGGAAACTGATTTTGGTCACATTCTTAACGAAATTTTGAGTGATAAACATGTAATCTTTTATGGACGTGTAAGCTATGACAAATAGGGGAATTCACAGCCCGATGAAAATGCAAATCAAAAAATTAAAGAAGCATATTTTAAAACCCTACATAATATTTTAGGAACACGAATTACTCTAATTAATACACGAATTTTACCAACCTGCCTGTCGGCAGACAGGTTTGGGTGTCTTAAATTGCCCTTTAGGGCAATTTATTTGTGAAATAGTAAAATTTGTCAACACGTAAATAAGTGAAATTCGTGTATTAATTGGAGTAATTCGTGTTTCTTGAAAAT
>JANMYC010000044.1:0-2517 GCA_031381715.1 Saprospiraceae bacterium | reverse complement strand
TAAGATTTCCGGTAGTCAGATGGGTTAACGCCAAACTGCTCTTGAAAGCATTTACGAAAATACTTTATGTCCCTAAATCCTGATTCTTCGGCGGCTTCTATCACGTTGTAATTGCCACTTAGTAATAACTTCGCTGCAAATTTCAATCGAGCTGAACGGATAAATTCTGCCCCTGAAATGCCTGTAACGGCTTTGAGTTTACGATAAAAAGTAGATTTGCTGAGATACATCAGTGAAGCCAACTCATCTGTATTAAAATCTTCATTTGAAATATTGGCTTCCACTATTCCCATGGCGTTGTTCAAAAATTTTTCTTCAAAACTCGTAATCTCTTGATTATTCAGTTCAAGATATACTTTTTGAGAGTACAATTCTCGGAGGTTTTGGCGTGACTTTAAAAGATTATGAATATGCACCAACAATAATTGGGAGTTAAAAGGTTTTGGAAGGTAAACATCAGCACCTTCTCTGATGCCTTGTACTTGATGAGCAATATCAGTCAAGGCAGTTAACAAAATGATGGGAATATGAGAAGTCCGCTGGTCAGATTTGGCTTTGCTGCATAGTTCTATACCACTCATTTCGGGCATCATGACATCACTGACTATAATATCTGGAATAAGTTCCAAGGCTTTTTCTAATCCTTCTTTACCATTTTTAGCAGTCACGATATGATAGTTCGGAGACAAAATATCACATATATAATTTTGTACGTCGGGGTCGTCTTCGACTACCAAAATAATGGGGAGTTCGATTTTATTATCGGTAATTTCATTTTCAGATTTCATCGTTTCTATTTTAAATTCACTTTTGTTGTTTTCACCAAAAAGCATAGCATCTCCAGCGTAGTTTAAGTGGTTTTGGGTTAAATGAATGAGTGGTAATTCTACAGTAAAGACACTTCCATAACCCAAATCGCATAACGCATAGAATTTTCCATTGTGTAACTCGGAGAGATCTTTTACAAAAGAAAGTCCAATACCCGAACCTGAAATATTAGAAGCATCCGTTTGCTTACCCCTATAGAATCTATCGAATATTTTATCAATATCGTTTGCTTCAATCCCCACTCCTGAATCATGAATGGAAATGGAACAAATATCTTCTTGTTTTTTCATTATAAAAGTAATAGAACTTCCATCTCTCGAGAATTTAAAAGCATTAGATAAGATATTAAATAAAATGATTTCAAGTTTATCGGCATCAAAGGTCAGTGAAATAAATTTTTCTTCGGGTATAAACTTATATTCCATTTGCCTTCTTTCGGCTTCATCGATAAAAATCGAAAAAATATCATGACAAAACGAAACCGCCTCGCCTTCAGTCGGATTCAACTTTAAACTACCCGACTCAGACTTTTGATGATCCAATAAAAGCGTGACCATACGCAGCATCCTTTTTGACTGTTTTTGAATCTGTTTTAGACTTTTTGCTACGGCTGTATCAAGCTTTGCCCGATGGAGTAAGTCATCTAATGGACCCAATATCAAAGTCAGCGGTGTTCTGAACTCATGGGAGATATTCGTAAATAATTTTTCTTTAAAATCGGATAGTTCTTTCTCTTTTTGACGAGCTACTTTTGATAGTCTCAACTGATTTTGCAAATGGGCTTGTTTCAGACCATAATAACGGGTAGCCCACAGAAAAACACCAAAAAGCAAAATATAAATACTGTATGCCCACCAAGTTTTCCAAGGAGGTGGTAATATGGTAATTTTGAGTACATGGGGCTTTTCTGACCATATTTTATCACTATTTGTCGCTTTTACTTTTAAAAAATAGGTGCCTGCTGAAAGATTGGTGTAAGTGACACTTCTTTTAGTATTGGCATATACCCAATCTTTATTGAAGCCTTCCAACATGTACATATACTCGTTTTTGTCTGGGGCATGAAAGTCCATCGAGGAGAAATCTATAGAGAAAATGTTTTTTTTGTGGTCAAGTACTATACTTTGGGTCTCGTGGAAGGGTTTTTCGAGCACAATACTGAGGGGTTGCTTTTTACCAAACTGATATTCTAAATTATTGATTTTAAGATTGGTAAAATAGAGTGGCGGCACAAATTTATTGATTATTATGCTGTCAGGAGTAAAATAAGTGACACCTTCTACGCCACCAAAAAAAAGGGTACCATCTTTTGTTTTAAAACACGCATTTTCTGAAAAAACACTTGATTGTAAGCCATCTCTTTTATCAAATACGGCAAAAGATGTTGCAGTTTGATTAAGTCTGTTGATTCCTTTATTTGTACTCACCCATATCCTACCGTGTTCATCGTTTAGAACAGCGTGAATATAATCACTCGACAATCCATCTTTTACGGTATAAACCTTAACTTTAATGTTGTTATTATTATCTATCATAATCTTATTCAAACCAAATTGAGTACCTGCCCATACATTTCCCTGCGCATCTTCAGTTAAGTTCAAAATAGTATTATTGCTTATGCTGAGTTCTGGCTCATCGGTTTGCAAAAAGCACTTAAAATTATCTTGTTCGGGTATATAAAGATGTAAA
>JANMYC010000433.1:0-6411 GCA_031381715.1 Saprospiraceae bacterium | reverse complement strand
GCTTGAAGCTGTTTATAATAGACATTGCGTTTTTCAGTATCTAATTCGCTTCTTATTTGTTCGATTAATGCATCCGCTTGCTTATTTTCAAATTGAAAACGATTGCCTCCATCGGGTGTATTGCTGCTTGAAGCCCACATTTCTTTAGGGTCATCTATGCTTGGTGCGAAACCCGATGCATTGATAAACATATCAAAATCACGCTTTTTCATGTTTTCAAGCATGAGTTTACCTTCAAGTGGTTCGAGATTGATTTTTATACCCACCTTTTTCCCATTCTCTTGAATCATCAGACCCATATTTTTAGCAGCATCGTTATTAGAGGCAAAAATGTATTTTATAACCATTTCTGTCCTTTTGCCGCCAATCGTTTTATCGACTGTGCTATCGCCGTTTGTATCTTTCCAGCCAGCTTCTGCGAGTAAAGCTTTTGCTTGTTCAATATTTAACTCAATAGGTTTTAAATCTTTATTAAAATAAGCCCTTTGTGGTAAAAAAGGAGATGGACACGCCTCGCCAAATCCGCCCACTAAAGTTTTAATAATTGTAGGCACATCAAAAAGATGCGTGATGGCACGACGAACACGCTTATCATTCAATTTAGGGCTTTTACAATTATAACCAGCATGTACCAATGAAAGCGCAGGAACTGCTGCAAACTCATATTGGGATGCCAATTTTTCATCCTTTTTCATGGTGTTATAATCCTTTGCGGGAAGAGTTGATGCGGCATCCAGTTCATTATTCTGTATCATAGTCACTGTTGCAGCGGCATCTTTTACAGGCTTGAAAACGATTTGCTCCGGATAAGCCTCTAACGCAGTATTTTGAGCCGCTAAATTATCGCCCCACCAGTTCGTTTTCTTTTTTAAGGTAATGCTTTGACCTGCAACCCAACCGTCGAGCGCATAAGCGCCACAACCTACTACGCCGTCTTTTTCACGAGAAAATTTAGCAGATTGGAAAGCATCAGCGAACTTTGTTATGTTTTCACCCGCTTTTTGAGCCGTATCTTTCACGGCAGAAGCTAATTCGCTAACTGAAACTGTTTTCATTGAACCCTCAGTATCATAGACATATTCGGGCAAAATTGGGACAGTACCCGTGACCGTTTCAGATAAAATATACTTTTTATCACTTAAAATCGTGAATTTCTTAGGATTTTGAGCATCTACGACAATATCTTTTATGAAATCGAGACCGCTACGCAAATTATTAGCGCCTGATTTTTTATTTAAAATAGCTTTTATGGTGAAAATATAATCGGCAGCAGTGACAGGTTTTCCATTATCCCATGTCGCTTCCTCTCTGATTTCGTAAGTGTAAGCAATTCCACCTTTATATTTACCCGTATCAATTGGAGTGGCAATGGGACGATTTTTGGCTAAAACGGGGACTAAATCCAATGTTTTAGCGTCGAAATCTAGTAAGGATAAGAAAATATTGCTCATTACTTGAACAGCGTTAACGTCCTCAGTCGTGAGAGGATTTAACTTTTCAGGTTCACTGGGTATTCTAATATAAGCTTTATTGCCCTTTTTATCTTTGTCACTTGTACAGGCGATGAAAGAATTTGACGTTACCATCAGTAACATAAAACCGAAGAGCATACTCGAAAGTAGTTTCCTGTTCATAGCGATTCTGATTTTTGAGTTTCTTTAAAAGTTGTGAAGAGATTCAAGAAATTAAGTCCCAAATATACGTTTTTCATTGAATAATTATTTTCTATAATGCAAAGAGTCTTTGAATTTTTTAATAAAATACGTCATAAATCTGTCTTTTTGTTCAAGAGTTAATTCTTAATATAGTTTTTGGCTATCATGAATGTTTTAAAAGGAAACATCTTATGATTAATAATCGTATCCCCCCCTCAGTATAACTGAGTTTTAAACGGCTATTTTTGGGTTGATTTAATTGAAACGAGCCTTTTAAGGAAGATAAAATAGGAATGTTAAAATTTTTTGAATAAATTATGGTTATACGTAAACGAATTTTAATAATATTTCGTTAACACTTTGACAACCCTTAGATATCTCATCACTAAAAAATAAAGATAAAGAATATGGCTTCTAATGCTACAAAAATTCTACTCGTTGAAGATGACCCTAATTTCGGAGATGTATTGCGCTCGTATCTCGAAATGAACGATTATGATGTGACCTTAGCGACTGACGGTGCGGCAGGTTGGGAGGCTTTCAGGAGAGGCTCAGGTTTTTCATTGTGTATCCTTGATGTGATGATGCCTAAAAAAGATGGCTTTTCACTCGCTAAAGATATTCGTGAGAAAGATAAGGAAGTGCCTATTATCTTCTTGACGGCTAAAACGATGAAAGATGATGTTATCAATGGCTTCAAAATCGGAGCGGATGATTATATTCCAAAACCGTTTAATTCTGAGGAATTGTTATTTCGTATCCAAGCTGTATTAAAACGCAGTCAGCCTAAGGCAGACCCTAAGGACGAAGTGCGTGATTACAGAATTGGTCGTTATAATTTTAATTTTCCTTTGCGTATCCTCATCATGGATGGCAGCAAGGAAGAAATAAAATTAAGCCCCAAAGAGGCACAACTGCTCAAAATGTTCTGTCAGCATATCAATGATGTTCTGCCCCGTTCTGAAGCTTTGGTAAAAATTTGGCAAGAGGACAATTACTTCACAGCTCGTTCTATGGATGTATTTGTCACCAAACTCCGCAAGTATTTGGCTGATGATTCTAATATTGAAATCATCAATATCCACGGAAATGGATTTCAACTTTTAGTAAAATCGCAAGAAATTGCGTAAAATATGGTGCGTTTCGCTTCATAAAGTGAAGCTGAAAGCATTACTAAAAGTATTAATGAAATAAAAGTCCCTAACATTCTGAGGAGTGTTAGGGACTTTTTATTTTAAAAGAGATTCTTAATTCTACTTTGGCACTTTAATATCGACGAATTTAAAAGTGCCATAGGCACGGTATATTGGTAGAGAATAGAAGAGCATTTTCATAAAATTCCGTAGGAATGATATGTTGAAATTAATTTCAATATTCCGTTCCTACGGAACTTGAAAAAGATTTTACCTAATATTTCTACCAATATATCATACCTACGGTACTACTAATTTAAAAGTGCCAAAGTAGTATTAGGAATGAAAATTTAATGGGTTTACTTTCTTACGTATCTTTAAAAGGTGTGTGTATAGCTACTAAAACAAGAAAGCCTGCCAAGTAAACTTGACAGGCTTTGATTTAAGCGGTCCGGACGCCCCGAGCACTCGGGGGAACCTGCGACCTCCCGATTGATTCGGGATGACAGGCATGTATTTTAACGAACAGAATCAATGAGCTTTTGATAAAAAGCTCTGTTTCGTTGTTTTTTCAAGAAGTATTCTCTTTTCCTAGCGGCAGTAACATCGCCAAAGGATTCAGAATAAACCAAATCCCAAGGCATTTTAGCAGAGGTATATTTACTAAGTCCTTGATTGTGTTCAGATAGACGTCGATCTAAGTCGTTAGTTGAGCCAATATAAAAGCTATTATCTTTTAGGCTTTTGATGATGTAAACAAAGTAATTCATATGTATGTAATTTTTAAAACAAGAAAGCCTGCCAAGTAAACTTGACAGGCTTGATTTAAGCGGTCCGGACGGGACTCGAACCCGCGACCCCATGCGTGACAGGCATGTATTCTAACCAACTGAACTACCGAACCAGAAGACACAAAACCTGACCGAAATAATCGGACAATTATATTATTAGGCTAGACCACTTAAACTTGAATTGCTCTTTCTTATAAAAGCGATGCAAAGATAGGTTCTGTGTTTAAGTCTTGCAAGTTTTTCTTATAAAAAATTAATATTTTTTTTCACGACAAAAAAAATGGACTTACAAGCTCCTAAGCCTCAAAATACTGAGGGGTATTTTGTAGCTTTGTAAAAAATTGAGAATATTCAGATTTCAAGAGAATTATAAAAGGTCATTCGAATAACTTTTAAATAAATAAGAATAGGACATGGTTTTTTTAGATTTTGAGAAACCGCTGGAAACCCTTTACGAACAACTCGAAAAGGTAAGGCAAATTGGAGAGCAAGGTGAGATAGATGTCGCACCTGTGTTGGCAGAGTTGGAGTTGAAAATCAAGGATAAAATCAAGGACATATATTCTAATCTGACAGGTTGGGATAAAGTCCAGTTATCAAGGCATCCTGAAAGGCCTTATACCCTTTTTTATGTCCAGCAAATGTGCCAAAAGTTTATCGAACTTCATGGCGATAGACATTTTGCGGATGATAAAGCTATAGTAGGTGGTCTGGCTGAATTAGATGGACAAACTATAATCGTTATTGGCCATCAAAAAGGCATTAATATCAAGATGCGCCAATATCGCAACTTCGGCATGGCAAACCCCGAAGGCTATAGAAAAGCTTTGCGATTGATGAAAATGGCTGAGCGATTTGGTTTTCCTGTAGTTTGTTTAATAGATACACCGGGTGCTAATCCTGGGCTTGAAGGTGAAGAAAGAGGACAAGCTGAAGCTATTGCACGCAATCTTTTTGAAATGGCTCAATTGAAAGTGCCCATCGTTTGTGTGGTTATAGGCGAAGGGGCTTCTGGTGGAGCCATTGGATTGGGTTTAGGTGATAGAGTTTTTATGCTTGAAAATACTTGGTATTCTGTTATTTCTCCCGAAAGCTGCTCTTCTATTTTATGGCATTCATGGGATTATAAAGAGCAAGCAGCGGATGCCTTGAAACTGACTGCTGATCATATGTATAATTTCGGTTTAATTGACGGTATCATTCCGGAACCTCTCGGAGGTGCTCATACTTCTCCTGAGGAGATGGCTATGACACTGAAAAAATGGATTAAAAAGGCATTGTCTGAACTTGTCGATATTCCTGCTGATGATTTGGTTGAGTCTCGTATTGAAAAATATAGTAAAATGGGCTCTTATGAAATTTCATTAGAAGCGATTGAATCCCCAATTCAGTAATAAATTGTAAAATAAAAGCCAAATTATATATTTTTAACTAACTAAATTAACAAAAAATCAGAATGAGTTATCCGCAGTTTAGGGGCACAGGTGTTGCGTTAGTCACGCCTTTCAATCCCGATGGTGCCATTGATTGGGAATCATTAGAGCGCATTGTTTATCATGTAATAGGAGGTGGGGTAGATTATATTGTCTCATTGGGTACAACGGGAGAAGCCATTACACTATCTACCAAGGAGTGCCAACAAGTATTTGATTTCACTGTTGACAAAGCAGCGGGTAGAGTACCAATAGTAGCTGGTTGGTTTGGTGCAAATAGTACGGCACATTTAATCGACAGATTAAAAAATATAGATTTGAGTCGGGCAGCAGCTATTTTGTCCAGCAGCCCAGCATATAATAAACCTTCGCAAGAGGGGATTTATCAGCACTACGTACAAGTGGCGAAGGCTTCGCCAGTGCCTATTATTTTATATAACGTGCCAAGCCGGACATCTTCGAACGTCGCCCCTGAAACATTGTGCAGATTAGCCGAAGCGAGTAGTCAGTTCGTTGGAGTTAAAGAAGCTTCTGGAAATCTTAATCAGGCGCAATATATTTTAAAACATCGCCCATCTGAAGATTTTTTAGTGATATCAGGCGATGACCAAATTACATTGGGTCTGGTTGCTTGTGGAGGTGATGGCGTTATTTCTGTGATTGCAAACTCTCACCCTGCAGAATGGTCGGGCATGGTCAATGCCGCATTTAAGGGCGATTATGTTACTGCTCGTCGCTACAATGACATGCTACATGATGTGCACCCGCTGCTTTATGCAGAAGGGAACCCCGTAGGTATAAAAGCAGCCATGAATATTCTTGGATTTTGTAAAAATGAACTGCGCTTGCCTTTAGTACCCATGTCAAATGGGAATTACGCAAAGCTAAAAGCGGAAATGGATAAGGCAGTGGAATGGAATGCTGCAAAAGTTTAAATAAACCGTAATCCAATAAAAAAGGCGAGATACCCCTCAGTATTTCGCCTTTTTTTATTAAAAAAATGCTCTTTTTACTCTTTTATTTCAAAAGAATAAATATCATCGCCACCAGAACCGCCTGCTCTATTAGACGAAAAATATCCTCTGTTTAAAGTATTAGGTAGGAACATAATCCCGAAATCATCCCCCTCAGTATTAAAGGGTTCACTCATCGGGATTGCCATTCCATTGCGTTTTTCTATTTCGATGGAAAAAATATCAAGCCCACCTTTGCCTTTGTGATGCCCGTTTGAGGAGAAATAGAGCATACCATTATCTTGCATGAAAGGAAATACTTCATTTTTGGGTGTATTCACCCGCGCACCGAGGTTAATGGGGGCACTCCAAGTGGTATCATTCGTTTTACGAATCATGTACAAATCCATTCCGCCGAATCCTCCTGGCATATTGGATGAAAAGTA
>JANMYC010000407.1:0-8871 GCA_031381715.1 Saprospiraceae bacterium | reverse complement strand
GGTGACATTATCATTATTAAAAAACAACTCGTGTGTTGTCTTTCGTTTGTTACATTTATATCTCGCAGAAACGGTGATTTGATACACGTCTTCAATGTCATTTTCGTACGCTTTTTTATAATCCCAGTATCTGTTATTGGCAGGGTCAACCGCCACTTTACCTTGTGCATCGCGCAAAAGCGGAATAATTTTTCTACCACCACCAAAAAACGCTTTGAAATTCAAACCCAACGTTTGGTTTTTCTTTTTGCCAAGGTTTACAAACTCTTTTCCAAAAAGAATATTAACCAAATAGTTTCCATTGTATTGTGTATTGCGCTCAACGCCTTCCAAGGATTTATACTTTGATTGATAAATTGACGCATTGACCATGTAATAATAGTTGTTGCTCAAAAACTTTTCTAAGGTCAATTCAACGCCATAATTTTTACCAGTTCCTTTGTTTACCAAATCAACATACCTAAATTCTAATCCTTCATTAATCGTCGCAAAATAGCTTGTATCGTTGTTTTCAACGGGTAAATTGTATAAATCTTGGTAATATGCTTCGATTTTTGCTCTCATGTTTTTACCCAAACGTCTTTCATAACCCACGACAAAATGATGCGCTTTTAGCAAGTCTAAGTCCTTATTGGGTTCAGTTATGGTGCCATTTGGTTGTTTTATCTTTGCAAAATAATGGTGTACGGCTTCCATTGTGCTATGATTGCCATAACCTACATTTATCGAACTTGAATTATTGAGCTGCCAATTGATTGCCAAACGTGGTTCAAAAGTGCTTTTATTGTTGTATAAAACATTCATATTGTGAAACCCTGAAACCATTGTAAGGGCTTCATTGATGCGGTATTTCCAACTAACAAAATTTCTAATAGTGCTTATGTTTTCCTTGAAATCTATCAAAGTAAACCGTGTTTTGGTATTGTTTTCCAATTGGCTTTGGCTAAAATCGAAGTCAAAAAGGGTATATTTTGTACCAATTTGAATTTTATGCTTAGCATTGATTTTATTGTTGTAAGTCAAAGAACCACGGTAAGTGGGTTTTGATAATCTGCCACTAAAATTCAAGTTTTTATTGACCACAGAATCCCTCAAAAAATTACCTTTTTTATCAAAGATTTTGATGAATTTTTCTTCAAAAACATCATCGTCAATGCCTTCATTTGAGTAAGTCAAAGCTGTTTTGAGATAACTTTTATCATTCAAACTCAAGGTATGCGTGATGCCTGTGTTGAGTAAATGGGCTTGTTTTTTATAATTTTCTTTGATATCAGCCTGCATAAATCTGTCGCCAGGCGTATTCCACAAGGCGGGAGTGACATTATCAAACAAAAAACTACTCGACCCACCTAAACCATAAATGGAAAAAACACCCATTTTCTTTGTCGGCAATAGCACTTTGAATGCCGCATCTTGAAATTTAAGCGCACCATTTATATCAATCAAACCAACGTCTTGTAACAAAGCGACCGTTGAGTAGCGATAGTTAACGAGAAACGAACCATCATAACCTTTTTTCAAAGGACCTTCGACCGTGAGGTCGGTACCCAATAAGCCAAAACCGAAAACAGCTTCAAGTTTTTCATTATTTCCTGCCCTCAATTTTACGTCATAAACACCCGACAACGCATCGCCATATTCAGGCGTAAATGCGCCCGTATAAAAATCGGAAGTCGCCAAAATATTATTGTTCAAAGTGCTGACTGAGCCACCCGCAGCACTTTGGTCGGCGAAGTGATTGGGGTTCGTGATTTGCTCACCTTCTAATCGCCATTGCACATATTTTGGAGAGTTGCCCCTAACGATAATGTCATTGCTCCCGTCCTGCGTATTTGTCACACCCGCAAAATTGGAAACGATGCGAGAAGGGTCGTTAAAACCACCTGCATAACGATTTGTTTCTTCGGGCGAAATAGATCTTGCACTAATAATTGCCATGTCGTTTAGTGCTTCGCCTTTGTTTTTATCTACGGTTACGACCACGGCATCCATTTTTACGGCAGACTCCTGCATAGTGAGGTTTAAAACCACTTCTTTGCCCGAATTGACGACAATGTTCGGAATTATGGCATTTTCATAACCAATATAGGATAATTTCAAGGCAATTCGACCGATAGGAATGTTTTCTAATTTAAAATTGCCATTTTCATCTGTCGCAGCACCCACCAAGGGATTACTACCTACGACAATAACGTTTACACCAATAAGTGGCATTTTACTGTCTTCATCAAGAAGCGTCCCCCTGACTGTTTGAGTCAAATTTTGCCCAAAAATCGTACTGATGAGCAAGAAGATAATTGTTGTTGTTGCACCAAGCTTTTTCATTTTTTACGTTTTTAAATGACTGAAAGATTGGTACAAAGGTGTTGGCTTAAAAAGAGACGGTCATTGACTATTGGTAAGAAATGAAATGAGGGTGATTTTTTATTGAAATGAATTCACTTAAAAACGCCAAAATACTGAGGGGGTATGTTTAACTTGTGACGTTAAGGGGCTATGTTTATATCTGTTCAACCAATTCACCTAATAACCATTTATTGATAGTAAAAATCATAAAGCATTGATAATGAACATTTTAATAACGGGTGCAAACGGTTATATTGGTCAACGACTCATTCCATTGCTGCTTGAGGCGGGGCATTATTTGCATTGTTGTGTGCGCAATAGGCGGCGTTTTGAGGAAGAACACACACATCCGCAAATCGCCATTCATGAAATAGATTTTCTCGAACCTAAAAATACCCAGTTGCCAAAAGACATTGATGTCGCTTTTTTCTTGATTCATTCGATGAGTGCCGACGGTGATTTTTCGGAAAAAGAAGCCCTCGCTGCCCAAAATTTCACCCAACTTATTGCACCTACGGCTTGTCAACAAATCATTTATCTAAGTGGCATCGTCAACGAGGTGGAGCTATCGAAACACCTTTCCTCAAGGCTCAATGTTGAAGAAATACTGAGGGGGTCATCAGTTCCTTTGACCACTTTGCGGGCGGGCATTATCGTCGGTTCGGGAAGTGCCTCGTTTGAAATTATTCGTGATATTGTTGAAAAATTACCCGTCATGATTACGCCAAAATGGCTCAACACGCTGTGTCAGCCTATAGGCGTGCGAAACGTGGTGCAGTTCCTCTCAAGGATAATGCTCCACGAAGAAACCTACCACAAAACGTACGATATTGGCGGACCTGAAGTGTTAAGCTACAAACAAATGTTGTTGCAATTTGCGGAGGTTCGAGAGCTCAAAAGATGGATTTTCACCTTGCCAATTATGACTCCTCGCTTGTCGTCCTATTGGCTTTATTTCATTACGTCCACGTCGTATCCGTTAGCCGTCAATTTGGTGAACAGCATGAAAGTAAATGTTGTTTGTCGTGCCAATGATTTAGCTAAAAATTTGAATATCAATCTTTTATCTTACAGAGAATCCGTTCAGATTGCTTTTGAGCGCATCGAGCAAGACACTGTCATCAGTAGTTGGAAAGATGCTTTTGCGGCATCGGGAGCTTCCGAAAATTGGATGGAAAAAGTGGAAGCACCCAAATACGGTTGCTTCAAGGACATCAAGTGGCGTGACATAAACGAAGCAGATTTAAACCCCGTTTTAAATAATATTTGGCGGATTGGGGGCGATAAAGGCTGGTACTACGGCAATTGGCTTTGGAAGATTAGAGGAATAATGGACAAGCTCGTCGGCGGTGTTGGTTTAAGACGTGGCAGACGCAGCCCCACGGAACTTAATACGGGCGATGCCCTCGATTTTTGGCGCGTCGTTATAGCTGATAGAGACAACAGACGGCTTCTCCTTTTTGCTGAAATGAAAGTGCCGGGAGAAGCTTGGTTGGAATTCAAAATAATGAAAAGACATAATGTATTATGCCTTCGCCAAACCGCTACTTTTCGCCCGCATGGCTTATGGGGGCGACTTTATTGGTACAGCGTTTTACCGTTCCATCATTTTATTTTTAATGGTATGATTGACGGTTTGGCGCACGAAAGATTAACTGAAATAAATAAAATATAAATCTCCAAACTAAGAGGCTTGCATTACACTAAATTTTATATTGGTCTGAAAAACCCGGAATTTGTTTTGTTTTATCTATATAAAAACGGTTAATACTTATCTTTTCTCTAAAAAAATCACACACACGCCTCAATTATAATTTGTGTGTGTTGATTTTACTTTGCATTCTTTGTTATATTTGTAGGCATACCTAAATAAATGATTATCAAATAGTTACAAAGGTAAAAGGAGACATTTTTGGGTGTTAATGGAGACAAAAATGGGTATCAAAGGAGACATTTTTGGGTGTTAATGGAGACAAAAATGGGTATCAAAGGAGACATTTTTGGGTGTTAATGGAGACAAAAATAGGTGACAAAGGAGACATTTGTATTTTTTTGTCTCCATTATGAAAAAAATTACTTTTCTTTGCAAAGCTTAGGTAATTAAAATGTTGACGTGTATTTCACATCCTTAGTTGCAAATTATAGAAATCTATATTTCTAATTTTCTATAAATTTAGAATGACTGAAAAGAGAGACATAGTACCGTATAAAGACCCCGATTTGGTTATTTTACGGAATCCCGTCGCTAAAGCGAAGTTTGGCTTGTCGTTGGTTCAGACAAAAATTCTGTTTGAGGTGATTGCTTTTTTTAAAAACAATCCCGAATCCAAGATTATGCGCTTTTATGTGCGGGATTATCTCAATAAGTTGGGTTTGGATAGTCATAACCTCAAGGCTTACGTGGATGAGATAGAAGCCATGACCCGCCTGCACTTGCAAATCCCCGAAGGTGAAAACCGCAAAGGGATCAATTATTTGGCGGTCAATCTGTTGGCTGGTGCCCGTTTTCGGATAGATGAGCAAGGGTTTGGCTACGTGGATGTGGAAATATCTGAAATGCTCAAACCTTATTTTATGGAGATCGCCAAAGGTGATTTCTTTTACTACCATATCGTCAACACCCGCATTTTAAAAAGTACCTACTCAATTAAGCTGTATTTGCTTCTAAAATCCTACAAAAGGTTTAAAACTCTCGAAATAAACGTTGCGGAGTTGAGAAATATACTTGAAATCCATCCCGATGAGTACCAACGCTACAAAGATTTTAAAAAAAGGATACTCGAAAGAGCCCGTGCAGAGTTGAAAGAGAAGAATGATATCTATTTCACTTACGATGAAATACGCGCTCGCCCCAACAATCAGAAGAGTGAAGTGGTTAAAATAGCTTTTTATATCCATGATAATCCCGATTCGCAAGAAGTACGGGATAAAGTTAAGGCGTTGGAAAAGCAAATTAATGCTAAGAAAAAGCCGTCTCGCTCCTCAATTGAACTACCCTTTATGGATGCAACGAATAGTTCTGACCCCCTCTCCTACTCTCTTGAAGATGCTGTGATTGGGTATAAATCGGCTGCTGATACCCGCAAAGGCTTCAACAATATGGATGTGCAGAGTTTTAAATCAGAACCCGATAATTCGGATTTATTGCGCATTATTGAGTTTTTTAAAACTTTTGATAAGGAAGCATCCGATAAGGAAATTACTGATTTTGTGGAAGGTTTGCAGCGCTCGGAAGAAGCCATTTTAGATGCTTTGCTCTACGCTCAAGCGGAGCAAAAAAAAGGCAATATCATAAAAAGTATTTATGCCTACATGGTGAGCGGCTTAAAAACCAATTTGGGCAAAGGTTTATCGGCAAAAGAAAGTGCAAAACGGCAAAAATCTGAGCAACTCAAAAAAGCGCAAGCTGTACACGAAGAGATTGTGGGATGGATAGAAAAAGAATTTCGCCCTTTTGAAATTCAGCATTATTACGATTTGGGAAGCGATGCGGACACGGATTTGAAAAGAGAATTCCTCGCTCAAAAGCGCGCCGAATCCGAAACTACCCCCTCAGTACGAAGCCGTTTTTTTCACCCCGATGGCAATCTCAAACAAGATGAATTGCGCATGGCAATGGGCATAGACATCAGCCGCAGCAAAGGTGAAACCTCAGAATCCCTTTTCAAGCAATGGGCATTAGAGAAAAAGAACGTGCGGATTGATAAAAATGGCTCTTTATGGCAAGTGTTAGAGGAATTAATTTTCTAAAAATATAGATTTATAGAATTCTATAAATAAATTATTATAGATTTCTATTAAAATTGTTCATGAAATTCTATAAATTTGTGCTTTCTATAAATTTTGAGGTTGAGAGAATATAATTTCTGCACAAGAATTACTCTAATGATAGTTTTAGTTTAATTTGAGATGATTTATTGATTTGTATTCGCACTTTGTTGTTTTGATATTAAAAAGGCTTAAAACTCAAATATTAGAGATACTCTCAAAACGGTTTATGAAACTATAATTCTAAAAGTATAGAATTCTACATTCTTAGAATTATAGAAATATAGATTAATTAGGTTTTGCCCCGCATTTTGTAGAACGAATTTGTCGAAGTTGGCTTTTTTAACAGTTGAAATTATAAAAATCATATTTAGGCGTATGAAAATTATTACAATCGCACATCAGAAAGGAGGTGTTGGGAAAACGACTTTAGCATTGAATCTGGCATCTTGCTTTCGGGAAGGTTTATCGGTTGGTTTATTGGATGCGGATTTGCAGGGTAGCTTGAAAGGGCTTGAATCCATGCTTGAGGGTTTGGAATTAATTCCCTACAACAATGACCCTAAAAGTCTTTTGACCGTAAAAAAAGATATTTTAATTGTGGACACACCACCCTACCTCACGGCTCAATTGCCCGCTTTTTTTTCAATTTCAGATTTTGTGTTGGTGCCATCTAAAGTGGGTTTTTTGGATGTGATGGCTATTCGGGCTACTATTCAATTACTAAAAGAATCACAGCATCAACACCCTAATTTGAAAGCGGCTATTGTTTTAAATATGGTAAAACCCCGCACTACCGTCAATGATGAAATCCGCGATATACTCAAAGATTACGGTTTACCCGTTCTCAAAACGGCCATTTCAGATAGAGTGAGTTATACCCGTTCGGCTATTACAAGTGGCGTATTTGCGGGCGATGATGAAAAAGCCAAGAATGAAATAGCTTCACTGGCAGATGAAATTTTAACATTTTTAGAACTTTAAATCTATAATTCTATAAATATAGATTTCTAAATTTTTATAAATATATGGAAAAGAATTACAAAGAAAAGCGCAACAGCTTTGCTGAACGGCTCAAATCAGAACCAACTTCTATCACCATTCAGCAAGTAGAACCCATAGTGACAGTAGCATCAAAAGTGGAAGAACCCAAAATAGAGGAAATTCAAATAAATGCATGGATACCCAAAGACCTCATGAAACGCATCAAGACCAAAGGGGTCATGGAAGAAAAAAGCATCAAAGAGATAGTCGTAGAGGCTCTAATGCGTTATGTCAGCGAGTAATAATCTATTTTTATAGAATTCTATACTTTTAGAATTATAGATTTATTTAAAAATATTGACTAAATTCCTCTACTAATTATGGAGCAAAATAATAAAATTATCCTTTTTCAAGAAAATACGATTCGGTGCATTTGGCACAACGAAGCGTGGTGGTTTGCGGTTGTGGATGTGATTGCTGTTCTGACTGAAAGCACCAATCCTGGTGTTTATTGGCGGGTTATGAAAAAAAGACTATCGGAAGAAGGTGCAAATGAAAGTGTTACAAATTGTAACAGTTTCAAATTTGCGGCAGCTGATGGTAAAATGCGTTCAGTGGATTGCGCCAATACCCAAACCTTATTGCGGCTTATTATGTCCATTCCATCGCCCAAAGCGGAGCCTTTTAAGCAATGGTTGGCGCAAGTAGGGCAGGAGCGGATGGAAGAAATTGAAAATCCCGAAATAGCCATTGAGCGGGCGAGGGATATTTATAAAGCCAAAGGATATTCCGATAAATGGATTGATTCGCGCTTGAAAAGCATTAATATCAGAAAAGAACTGACCGACGAATGGAAGGAGAGGGGCGTGAATGAAGGACAAGAATACTCGATACTAACCGCCGAAATTGCCAAAGCTACTTTTGGCTTGATACCATCCGAGCATAAAAACCTCAAAAGCTTAGATAAAGAAAATTTGCGTGATCACATGACCAACCTCGAACTCATTTTTTCGATGTTGGGTGAAGAATCCACCCGCCTTTTTGCGATTGAGGGTGATGCCCAAGGTTTTCACGAAAATTTTGAAACGGCTCAAAAAGGAGGTAAAGCTGCCGGTGATGCCCGCCGAAATTTTGAGAAATCAGGTCAAAAAGTGGTCTCCAACACCAATTTTTTAAAGCAAATAGAAGACGCTGAAAAAGAAAATACCTTGCCATCGGAGAGTGGGGGAGTCGAAAATACTGAGGGGTAGATAATTTGAAGACGATATTAATTGATATTGGGATACTGAGATATTCTATTGATAATCAACACTTTGAATAACAATATCTCAATATCAATTAATATTGTCTTTAGACTTAGTATTTCATATTTTAATTTCAAACAGAGCTAAAGTGCCTTGGTAATGGGCAGGTAACCCCTCAGTATCATCAAGGTTGATGGTCTCCACGTAAGTAAACCCACATTTTACATAGTACTCAATTAGTCTTGGATTGTCGCCCCAAGTGTCCAATCGGATATATTCTTTTCCGTTCAATTGACAATAATCCTTTGCCCAATCTATGATTTTAGTCACAAAACCGACTCCTCGAAAATCTGGATTCGTCACTATACGGTGAATATAAATGGAAGGTTGTTGGTCTTTCTCGTTCCAAATGACGGCATCGTTAAAAGTGATGGCAAATATGCACGCTACTTCCCCGCCCATAACGATTTTCCATTGTCGATTTTCTCTAATTTCAGATTCAATCAAATCCCTTTCAAAACCCAGCCAC
>JANMYC010000403.1:0-1690 GCA_031381715.1 Saprospiraceae bacterium | reverse complement strand
TTTCGAGTCCAGCGGACTCGCACATCTATCATCAATTTTTAGAACCAATCAACCCTGCCCTTTGGTGGTATGGTGGCAAATTTAAAATTCGCGTACCTACTTATATTGCTTCTTTACGTTGATTTTCAAGTAAAAAATACTCTTTCATCAATATTCTATTGTCTTTTTCCAATCTTTCAATCATCGGCTTGAATTGATTGATTTCGTTCATTAATCTTTCAATTTCCACGAATTGATTGGAATTTTCATTATTCAAACGCTCGGTTTTTGCGATGAGTTGACTTTTTTCTTCCTGCACAGCTGTCAATGCTGAATTCAGAGAAGACATTTTATTTTTTAAAATACCCACATTGTTCATAAAATATGAAAACAAAGCAGCACATGCCAAAATCGCTGCGCCCATCATTAGAGTGAATACTGCTGTTGTACAAGTCATGCTACTGTTTTTCGTTCTACTTCCCAGTTTTTAACAGAATTTCTAAGCCATTCTGATTTCAATGCGCTGATTTTTAATATTTTTTTCTTTGGTTAATGGCGATTGAGTTTTTTTATTCTGAAATTTAAATCTATTGAGATCGAATTTTTTTAATTCTAAATAGGATTTTATGTAATCCAATCTTCGAGTGGAGCAATAGCCCCCCTCAGTAATGGAGGAGTGAGCAGAGATAGTAATTGTTGATTCAGGGTTAATGATTAAATATTTGCCCAATCTTCTGAAATAATCTGATAGTTCTTCCGATTCTTTGAATTGATATTTTTTAGAAGGAAAATACATATTCAGCGATTGAAACGATACATTCGTGTTGTTCGAAAACAAAAACTCAATGCCATCACTCAATTGATTGTTGATAAAATGTAAATTATCGTTTTTAGCGGACTCTACGTCAATGGCTTCGTCATCAGCACCCATGCCCGAAAGCACTTGTTTGATGGATAAAGCCCGATAGATGCCTAAATCGGTATTTGGCTTTAAGGCTTTTTCTTTAGAGGAATATAAACCCCTAATAATCAATGTTTTATCCGGATTGTTATTTAAAAAATCAACGGTTTTCTTAAAAACTGGAATACTTTCGCTCGTAAAAACTGGTCGAACATCGGCTAATGGAAAGAAAAAAGGAGCAGTATGTGTTATTGTTTGGGCACCCTGTTTAATGGCAACGGTAGGAGCGCTTGGTTGAATATCTGCGATATCACAATAATTGCGCTTATACCATAGTGTTCCACCAATTATCCAAATCAGTGTAACACTCCCCAAAATAAAGGGTAAAAGTTTTCTCATTGTAGTTGTCTATTCTAAATAATGTTTGTCGAGATTCTGGTTGTAAAAATACGGTAAACGGTATTAAAATAAAAGTAAACGGTCATATATTTTATTTCAATAAATGTTATTACGTAAGCGTTTTAAGTACATTAATTTAAAGTCAACTATGTAATATATTGAAAAACAATACATTGACAGTAGTTTGCATTTTTAATAGTTGTTTAAAAAAATTGACTTTCATTACACAATTATAGTCTGAAAAGGTCTAATATCTTTACCGCCAAAGCTTATTTGCCGATTTAAGAGATTGCAAAAGGCTATGTGAGGTTGATTTTCCAATTCAAAATGAATGGTGTAAAAGTCGTCGCCATGATTTTTGACAGCCTGCACTACCCTATTTTTATACTCAAAAATCATCTGATACTTTGC
>JANMYC010000387.1:0-2060 GCA_031381715.1 Saprospiraceae bacterium | reverse complement strand
GAATGACTCAGCTGAAAATATTGAGTAAAATTATCAGTATATGTCCTTTATAGTAGTAAAGAAAACGGTGGTTTTCTTTACTACCCTATTTCTCCATAATTCGGAAAGCTCACTAAAATTGTCTCCTTTAATGAGCTAATTGAGTATGACTGTCAATTGACTTTAAGCCAATGAATCCGTCTTATCCTTTAGCAGACCGTTAAAATTCTATTTACTTTCGATGCTCTTGAGAATACTTGATTGGATCTACCTCTTAACTTAAGTACAGTTAACGAAATCGATACATCGTCCTGAAATAGGTGCTGTTATTTAACTAAGAATAAGGGCGTTTTACACAATTAAAACGTCCATAAAACAGACGCGTTATTAGCGTAAAACACCCGTATTGTCATTGTAAAACCTATGTAAAATCTATGTAAAATCTATGTAAAACAGCCGTAAAACCCTCGTAAAACATCGATGAATGAGCATTTCTGAATTAATCATCAAAACTACTTTCACCCACAGATTCACTCGTTCAATCGAGGATTTTTTAACGATTTTTGTCTTGAATCCTCTCGATGACAGTTATGAGTCTGGAGAGTCTGGGGACGATTGCACTATTCACCAACTCACTCCATGAAGTTTCGACCACCTCGCTTTAATCTGAACCGCTACTGTTATTCAATGCTTACCCATGCCTATCTCGATGCCCTGTCGAACGACAAGCCAGTAGACAATACACTTACTTGAGATTCGTTATTTTGAACTCACTCCCACATTGTACACATTCTACAATTTTGAATTTCATTTTCTCTTCTTTTTTAAAAGCCTTTTTTATGTTGGTCAGTAACTAAACAGCCACTCAACATAGGTTTTCAAAAAAGATACAAATAATCGTTACACGTGACGTTTTAAAACAATTAACAACGTTACGTGTAACGATTATTTCATAATAACTATCTCATTAACTAATTCTTCGAGTAAAATAAGAATAACTACTCTCACAACCCCCTATTTTTCGGTAAACTGGGGGTTTGTCCGTCAAAGTAAACACCCCTTAGTATTTCGACGTTTTTCGAGAATAACCCCCCTAAATCCCGTGTTTTGGGGGTTTGACGGGGTGAAAACAAATATAATTTGGCATTTTTATAAAATCTTCTAATTTTAATGAGTTTACTGACTTTTATGGGTGTTTTTTGGCTTGTCAGCAAACCTGGAAATACCTTTTTAGGCGCTTTCAAACCCCCTAAATCCCAGATTTAGGGGGTTTGAAAGGATGAAAACAAATATAATTTGGCGTTTTATAAAATTCCCTAATTTCAGTAAGTTTACTGACTTTTGAAAAGTAAGTGGGTTTGATTTTTAGCACCTTAAATAAGGAAGCCCAGAAACAACTTCCAAAATATTGACATTATAAAATGTACTGGTGGCTCGAAAAATAGTACCGATAAAGAACACGCACTAAAAGCACTAAAGCGCACTTTATCCGAATATGGTGCGCTTTAAACGGATGGCATTCGGATAATAATCGAATTCAATACGAATCAAGTGTGGATAATAACATCTTTAACTTAAGTTAATAATGGGACTTATTGTTCATTCTTAGGGAAGCCTAAATAACCTCCAAAATATTGTCTCATAAGTATATTGACGGGTCGAATACAAAAACAAAACAATTTATAGTGGTAAATCATAGGGGTTTATATTGTCTCTAAGGCTGTTTTACTATTCACTCAACTTTACTCCTCTCCTATCCTCTAAGTATTTTTAATACTCAATTTAGAGCAGTCTAATCATCACAAGTAGCCACTCTTTAAACTGACTGCTGTATGAACTATAACACTTTTCAAGTTCCAAAATGCGCCGCGGAATAAACAAAAACAAGTCAAAAATAGATGTTTTTTTAAAACGTTCCTTTTGCTTTTTAAAAATCAATATACTAAAAACCTCCGATTCTGTCGCTTTTTGTTTGTGTATACTAATTCTACTTTGGCACTTTAGCTTTTTTGCAACAAAGGCTTAAAAAGTGTTACCTTGTTTGATGAAACTCTATGATGAAAAATCAATAAATGACTATT
>JANMYC010000349.1:0-8951 GCA_031381715.1 Saprospiraceae bacterium | reverse complement strand
CCGCCGATACTGAGGGGAAGTAACCCCATTTTTTGCCTGGCGCAAAATAAGAACTACCGTCTGCGCGATAGCTCGCTGTTAGTAAATATTTGCCTTGATAACCATAAGTTACACGTCCTAAATAAGACACCAAACCAATTTGGTTTTTTGTATTAAAAGTACCCGCTTGGTCTTTTGTCAAGGCGGTATTTAAAGTTGTGATATTATCATCAGCGTAATTCAAACCCGTTGCTTGGTCTACATTAACCGTTGTTTTTTGTGCCGTAAAACCTGCGAGCAGACCAATTGAATGTCCTTTGATTTCTTTTTTATAATTCAGTGTATTTTCATTCAACAAGTCGATGAAAAGACGGTTGCTATATACGCCTTTGCTCACATCACCGGCTCTATTTGAGTTCTTTTTAGCAAAGTCCAAATTTGTTGAATACGTTACATACGCACTTGCTAAAGTTTTAAAATCAAGCCCTTTTAAAAGGTTTATCGTCAAATCAGCTGCATTTTGTACTCTATAATCATTTCCAGTCAATTTCCTTGTTTCTGTTACCGATTTTGGGGTATTTTGGGCAGAACCAAACGGGTCCAATAGCGTTGTTGGCGCAAAAGCTGAACCATCAGGCATTGTACCACTGTATAATCTCTGGTTAAAATGACGCGGTTGCGCAAAATCTCCTACTTTCACATCAGCATATAAAGGGTTTTCCCTAACAAAAGCCGCTGATTTTTCGGTATGGCGAACAGGCAACCAAGACGGGAAACGCAAAAAATCCTGTAATTGCTCCGATGAGCGTTGCCTTTTACTGAAGCTTGGTGCAATGTTGATAGACAATTTCATGCGCTTATTTAATTGAGCATCAATTTTACTTCTAATATTGTAGCGTTTATACTCATTAGCATATATCATCCCTTGGTCATCCTGAAAACCCGCAGAGAAAAAATATTTCAAATCCTTGTTACCACCCGCCACACTCAATTGGATATTTTTAACATTGGCATCTCTTATAGCTTCACGCTGCCAGTCGGTTGTGACCCCTTCCATTAAGCCGTTTTCAATCGCATAAGCGGCTTTGTCTTGATCCGTTGCGGGAATAATTGGCGTTGTGATGCTTGGGTCTTTCGCTCTTGTGGCGGCTTCATCATAAAGGAATTTAACATATTCTGTCGTTGTCATTCTTGAATACAACTTGGCAGCCGATTTATAGCCATTGGCAATTTTGAGATTATACTTAGGTTTCTCAGCTTTACCGCTTTTTGTCGTAATTAAAATAACGCCACTTGCACCCCTTGAACCATAGATAGCTGCCGAAGCAGCATCTTTCAAAACCTCCACCGATTCCACATCGCCCATATTCACAAATGACAAACCATCCGGCACAGGATGTCCATCAACCACCACCAAAGGGCTTGACCCCGCATTGATAGAACTCACACCACGGATAGTTATCTTAGGGTCGGTCCCCGATTCGCCAGAGGTATTTTGGATTTGGACACCTGCCAATTTGCCTTGCAACGCTTGGTCTAAACGAGATACAGGCAATTCAGCCATGCTCTCATTTTTGTATTTTGCCACTGATCCAGTAACATCGCCTCTTTTTTGCGTACCATAACCTACTACAACCACTTCACTCAATGTGCCCGATTCTTTTAATGAAACAGCTATTGTGGTACGCCCTTCAAGGACGATACTCTGTTTTTCATAACCGACATAGCTGATAACCAACGTACCATTTTTCTCATTATCGGCTAATTCCAATTTAAACTTGCCGTTTTCATCGGAAATAGCTCCTTTAGTCGTGCCTTCAAGCACCACACTTGCACCGACGAGAGGTTCGTTTTTTTCATCTGTAATAATACCATTAACAATAAATGCAATCGTTTGCACATTGTTAATATTTTCAGATTTAGAAGGTTCCGTTTCTTCTTCAACTGAGCCTGTTCGCAGGTCCGCTTTTTTCAATAAAATCCTTGAACCCGCCACTTCATACCCAATACTGAGGGGGGGTAATAATTTGGCAAGTACCACCGATAGACGCTCCGAAGCAACGCTAAACGTGATTTTATTAGCCGATTTTATGGTGTTGTTGCTAAAAATGAATTTAGCGGATGTTTGTTTCTCAATGTCAATGAGTATTTTTTTTATCTCCACTGATTGAGCGTTAATCGAGACCTGTTGATTCAATATATCCTGACTGAAACTCTCGCTCGCGTAAGACATACTGCCAAACAATACCAACAAAGCCATTTGAACGAATGTAAAGCGCATAATTTTGCCTATAACATTTTTGATTCGTAATGTTTTTTTCATACTTTTGATTGTTGTTTAAAATGACAATTTCAATTGTTGTTTTTCTTCTTGTTGAAGGCTGGGACAACGGTTGGCAGACCTTAGAACCCAAAAACCTCATCAAGAGCAATTTTGAACTGTGAATGTTCTAAGCATTCATGGTTCATTTTTTTAGGCGTTTAATGTATGGTTTATAGTGTCAGAGCATTACAGTACTAAACACTCTAAACCACACACTAAACACTCTTATTGACAACCATTTCCTCTAATAAGGATATTTGTTCCCTGTTTTTCAAATTGTGCGTTGATGGATTTACAAATAAAATCCAATTGTTCGTAAAGTTCAAAACCATTTAAATCACCCGTAAAAACACAGTCTTTCAAATTAGCACTGGGAATCATTTTCAAACCATAAACTTCTTCTATCCTATTCAATACTTCAAATAAAGGCGTTTCTTGAAATGAAAAACGCTCATGTGTTATTGGCGGATTGACGATAATTGGTTTTTCAACTACTTCAGACTTAATTATCTGCGTCCTTTTTTCAAATACAACTTTCTGATTGGGTGTTAAAAAAACAGGTTTAACTTCCTTCTTTTCCCCTTTAACCGCAACCATAGAATTAGGATTATTATATACCATCACTTTACCACTGACCACTATCACTTCTGAAATTTTATCCTTTTCATACGATTTTACCGTAAAACTCGTACCCAAAACCTCCGTTATCAGATTACCCGCGTACACATAAAACGGCTTTGTAGTATCCCTTTTTACTTTAAAAAAACCCTCCCCTTTCAAATACACAATCCTATTATGGTCGCCAAATTTTTCAGGAAACGTAATGCTACTATTGGGTTGTAAAATGACTGTGGTGCCATCATTAAGGGTAATCAATTCGGGTTTTTCAGTCGGATTGGTCATTTCAACCCCCGTTAACTTACCCTTTGAGTTTTTTAATTGGAAAACACCGTTGTACCATACCAAGGAAAAAACAAACACAAACGACGCCGCAATACCCAATTTAGCCCACGAGAGCCACCTTATACTGAGGTTTTTAACCCCGAAAACTCGGCGGGGGTATGAGCTTGGCGAAGTACTTTGTTTGATACGATTCCAAAGCTGTTTTTTCACTATTTTCTTTTCGGGTTCTGTGAGCACAACTGTTTCAGTTATCATTTGCTTATTCGCCCATTCATCTAATAATAACTCCTCTTCAGGCGAGCACGCACCATCCAGATATTTTTCGAGCAATTTATCAAAATCGTATTGCGTCATTTTTTTCAATTTAAATGTAAAAACTGGGTGTCGGGTTAGTTAAATATTGTGTTAGTTGTTATTGTGCTGAAAATATTTTAAATGTTCTTTCAACACTTTCAGAGACTTGGTAATATGGTATTCCACCGCTTTTTCTGAAAGCTGTAAATGTTCCGCAATTTCACGCACCGATTTTTTATCAAAACGGCTCATTTTAAAGACTTCCACTGTTTTTTCGGGCAATGTTTTCATGGCTTCCTCTACTGCTTTTTGTAAATCCGAGAAGTTGATAATATCCTCAGTAGAAGTGGCGCGGTTTATTTCTTGAAATATCAAATACTCTTGATATTTTCTCATATTAATTTGCGATTTTATATATGCAACCGACATATATTTGACCGAAGCAATCAAGTAGGTTGTCAAATTGCGGATAGCCAATTCACCTCGTTTTTTCCAAAGGCTTTCAAAAAGGTTGTGAATCAAATCCTCTGCTTCCTCCTTTGTACCAATTTGGGTAAATGCCAACGAATAAAGCTTCAACCAATAACGGTCGTATATTTCTTCAAACGCCTTCGAATCCCCCGATTGAAAACGCTGAACCAATTGCTCATTATCTAAGGTGCTGTAGTTCATTCTTTCTTGTTGTTCGCTAAAGGTGAGTTTAATTTCAAAAATCCCTAAACTGTTAGTTAGTTTTTTTTTTAAAAATTTCTACTCAATACATTTATTGATGTCGCAGTGATTTTAATAGCTTATTCGATACTTGTTTCTCATAAATTTTCTAAAAACTATAAAACCCATACCCCCCTCAGTATTAACCATCTTCTACCCTGCCCTACTTTGTAAAAGTGTATTTTAATGCTTTTTTATGTTATTTTACGTTTTAAAACACTATTATACATATTTTTATGTTTTAAAACATAAAATAATGCGCAAAATCACTTATTACTCAATTAAATGTATAATTACAAAGCTTAAAGCTATTGAATGATGACTAATTATGGGTAAAATGTACGTTGTGAGGCGAATTATTGAATTTCACCCACAAGTGTAGATTAGAATATAAATAATTGCCTCATTAGCTTAAAAAAAATCAAATAGACATAAAAAAGCGTGTAAATATGTATTTGCACACATTTACACGCTTTTTTATGTTTTAAAACACAGAATAACGCAAACTTACTCCATGTCAAAGTACTCCCTCAGTATTTTAGTCAAAAATCCTTTAAGGTTATAGCCCTCCTTATCGATGTGTGCATCCATCACTTCCCATACATCAATCGGAATTTCGGCATTGATACGGCGTGTACCTTTACCGCCTGCCTCAGCTTTAGGTAAGGCTTTGTCGGTTTGTTTGAGTATGTCCGTCACCAAGTTTTTAGAAACTTGTATATCTACTTTTTTTTTGAATCCAGGTCTTTTTTCCATTTGCTTAATCTTAATTCGTTACTCGAAAATACTGTATCCGACCATGATTTAAAATGACCAGATAAAGCATTCTCAAATCAATAATTTTTGATAATATTTTCAATTTCTTTCGCCAAATTTTCCATCTCGATTTTAGCTTTAGGGTCGCGGTATTCCACCACACCCAAGCCGATAGTTGCCGTATCTACATAGGCCACTCGGTCAGTTATCATGGTATTGAGACGTTGAATGTCAAACTCTTTCACACCCAATTCTATGTCTTTCAATACCCTTGAATTGGGTTTTATGGAATTAAGTAAGACAAAAGCCTGCATTTTTTTCCCTTTCATGCGCGCAATTTCCTCAATATCAGTATATCTTTTGTAAAACAACTCAAAGCCCCTGTAATCATAAATGCTGGGCGCAATGGGTATAATAATGATATTTGAAACCGCCAAAACCACATTCGCTAACCTATCCAACTGCGGAGACCCATCAATAATAACAATGTCGTACTTTTCAGCCAATTGAAAAATGCCCGACTCCAATTGCTTTTCTTTCAAACCTACCACCGTTATTTGCTTTTTATCGCTTTCTCTGCTCGAAGCCCATTCCATCGCGGATTGTTGTTGCTCATCAGTATCCACGATACATACATCATAATTCAAGTGAGCCAAGGCGACTCCAAGGTTGGTAGATATCGTAGTTTTACCTACTCCACCCTTCAAATTCGTTACAGCTATTATCATTTTCACGTTTTTTTACACTAAAAAACACATTTACACGCAAAAAAACATAAAATTTGGGATAAAACAATAATATTTGTCTTTATTTTACATTTTTTAATAAATTTTTCTAAAAAAATGCTTAATCACTATTTAAGTCTTTTAAGTTTTTATTACTTTTATTTTAGAAGGTTTAAATGAACACTTCAACTCATTGATTTTCAATAACTTAGCCATTTTTTTAGAAAGCAAAAGGGGACTAAAAGGGGTGCAAAAGGGGTCTATGTGTGTAGCAAAAGGGGACTGAATGTGTAACAAAAGGGGACAAAGTGTGGTGTAAAAGGGGACTAAGCGTGTACAAAGGGGGATAGAATGTGTTTACCTTATTTTGATAGTAAAAATAGCCTTTTTGAAGCCTCTGAAAGGTGAATTTTACCATAAAATAGGGCATTTAAGCATTTAATTAGAACCCTTATATTTAAAAAGGGGACAAAACGGGGGACTATTAAAACCTAAAAGGGGACATTTTGGGTACTACAAAAAGCAGATAATTTATGGAACAAGGTGAAAATTTATTAGCGCGGCTCGAAAATAGTTTTGTCTTTGCGGCACGGTATAAACTCAATGCCAGAGAGCAAAAAATGCTTTTGTACCTCATCAGTAAGCTCAATCCGAAAAATCAATCTGATTTTCATAAGCAGGCGGTGACAATTGCTGAACTGAAGGACTTATTGACGGCTGATGACAAAAAGCATGGTTCTTTTCGTGAGCGGCTTCAAGACAGCGTCAATAACTTAGTGAGTTGTCAAATACATTTCCCTTCCACATTTACTATCGATGGTATCCAATTTAGAAACGTTATCAACTGGTTTCAATATTGCGTGACGAAACAAGATGAAAATGGACAAGTATATTTGGAGTTTGCTTTTTCTGAAATTCTCAAACCGTTTCTCCTGAATCTTAAAGAGTATGTAAAACTGAATCCCGTGGATGTGCTCAAGATGCGTTCGGCTTACACCATCCGGATGTACCAAATTTTTAAAGCCGAATTTGACCGCGTTGGGAAGCTCCGACAGGCGAAGGTCACATTTACCCTCATCGAACTTAAAGAATTGCTCTCAATCGAGGATAAATACAACAGCGGCGACCTCAAAGACTTTAGAAATCGAGTGCTAAATAAAATTCGCGATGAAGTGAATGAACTCAGCACAAGTATTCACGTGGATTACACGTATGTGAAGACAGGCAAGCGGGTTACGGGCGTCACATGGGTTATTTCTGATAAAAAAAGCGATACTTCGCCGAGAACCAAAAAGAAAGACACGGATGCCGAGGATTTTGTACCTTCTCAAAAAGATACGGCAAAGCTCACGCGGGCTCAACTCAAAGCTTTTGAGCTTTTGGTGGAGTTGGGTGTGTACGAAGGCATTGCTTTCAAGCAAATACTGCCTACGATTGGTGGCTCCGAAATTCAAGGTTTTGAAGACCTTTTCGTGCAGAAAGCGATTTTGTTTTTTAAAGGAAAATCAAAAAGGGCAGATGCGCCTACTTTTATCAAATGGTGGCACGAGTTGAAAGTATTTGAAGTAGGAAGTGAGTTATGGAGCAAAATTACTGAGGGGGTCATCGAAGATAAGAAAAGATTAGAAAATGATAATCCAGAAGCCTTTCTGAATAGGATGAAAGCAAAAAATATGACGGATTTGGAGTTTGAAAGCTGGTATAGAAAACATAAAAAAACATAAAAAAGTGTGTATTAGTGTTTTTTTATGTTTAAACATGTGTAATTGCGCTTTTTTGATTAAAAAATGCTCATTAATGATAGGTCACTATGGAACAAGACAATAAAATAGCCCTTTTTCAGGATAAAAAAATACGCAAGGTTTGGCACAACGAAGAGTGGTGGTTTTCGGTGATTGATGTGGTAGGAATCCTAACGGATGCCACCATTCCGAGCCGTTATTGGAATGACCTTAAAAGGCGGGTTTCAAAAGAAAGCGGGAACAATGACCTTTACGCAAAATGCGTAAAGCTGAAATTAGCGGGCGAAGATGGTAAAAATTACCCTTCGGAGTGCGCCAATACGGAGATTTTGCTGCGGATTATCATGTCCATTCCATCCCCAAAAGCGGAACCATTTAAGCAATGGTTGGCACAAGTAGGAGGGGAGCGGATTCAAGAAATCGAAAATCCCGAAATCGGCTTTGAAAGATTAACGGCGATTTATAAAGCCAAGGGATATTCGGATGAATGGATAAAAAACCGTTTGCAATCCATCGAAACGCGTAAATTATTGACGGATGAGTGGAAACAACGCGGTATTACTGAGGGGGTAGAGTATTCGATTCTGACCGCCCTCATTTCAAAGGGAACATTTGGCTTGACACCGAGTGAACACAGCCAAGTAAAAGGCTTAGAAAAGGAGAATTTGCGCGACCATATGTCGCCTTTAGAACTGATTTTCTCAGCTTTGGGTGAAGAGGTCACGCGGCGGTTGGCGATTCAAGATGATGCCCAAGGTTTTAATGAGAATAGAGATATGGCGGTGAAAGGCGGTAGTGTAGCAGGAGATGCCCTCAAACGCACCGAGCAACAAACGGGTTTGAAAGTCATTTCATCGGAAAATTATTTGGGTTTGAAAAAAGAAGATGATAAAAAAGAATTACCAACGAATGACCCTGAAGCAGTAGGGTAGAGGGTGTTTTTTAATAGAAATTTAAACAACAAGAATTAGAAATGAATAACCTTATCAAATTTGTTGCCGATAACAATATGATATTTGTTTTCGGTATTTTAGTTGTATTCGGACTCGTGGAAGCGCTTTTCGGGTATTTAGCGCACTCAAAACGGACCAAAGATGACGTATTGATAGAAGTCATCAATACTATTTTTTTAATGGGCATCACTAAGCCTATTATCATGTTTTTAGCGTTTCAATTGCTAAAATTCTTAATACCCAGTCAAGAGGGTATCTTTTCATCATTGCCTTTTTGGCTCAGTTTACTTGTATTTATATTGATTGATGATGTGCTGCAATATTGGTATCATCGCTCATCGCATGAGTACAAGTGGCTTTGGAAATGGCATCGAGCGCACCATGCGGCTACCGAAATGGGCTTGTTGGTATCGTACCGTGAATCTATTTATTTTTATATGCTCATGCCCAATATTTGGTGGTTGGGTTTTTACACTTTTTTAGGTGGTGGTATTCCCGTGGCGGTAGGCATTATTTTGAAGCAAATAGTCGTCATCAGTTCGCATAGTTTGGCGACTTGGGATTC
>JANMYC010000340.1:0-1960 GCA_031381715.1 Saprospiraceae bacterium | reverse complement strand
GCGAGATGTATCCACCTCCGCACGGCTGCACAGAAAATCCACCGCCCGCACACAATCCATGTACGCCCCACGATATATATAATTCTCCTTATTTTCTAACCCCCTCAGTAAAAACCCCGGAAACCCCGGATTTATATCCTCCCGACTGTTCCCATGCCCCCGAATATTCAGATAAACAGCCGCCATATTCGTATCCAAATCAAACGGTTCCATCACCGACGAATAGCCTTGCACATTCAACACCGCGGGCAGATTTTTTTTACCTTTTGGTCTTGAATAATAGCCTTTTACCCGCACATTACCCAGTGATTTCATCTCTAATTCAAAAACTTCTATCTCTGAGGTTGTCCATTTTGGCAGCAAAGTGAGTTGATAATTGGGCTCAATATCTGCCAATTCCTTTAAGGCTTTATCCCAATATTCATCAAAATCGGCGGGTGGGGTAGCGGGTATTTTAAGCGTTTCGGGTGCAACCGCGAAGCCTTTTTTCTCCTTAAATGAAGCCCCATTTTTATCTTTAAACGTAAAATGAGATATATAAAAACCTGCTTCCAAAGTATCAAAATTGAAGGATTCGGCTTTCACCACCCGACCCCTCAGTATTTTCACCTCTTGGCTCTTCGTCGCCACACTTTCACCCGTAAAAGTTTTGATTTCGCAAGTCAAAGTTCCCTCCAACCTATCTGTGGAGCTATTTGCCAACTGTGAGTGGATGATTATGGGCTCATTTTTACCGAAAGCATGCGTTTTAGAGCCATTTTCAATCAATATTTTAAATTTATTGCGCCATGTTGCGGCTTCAATCATGTACTCGCCCGCATACATACCGCCGCCCGAAAACCAATTATTGACCCGCACGGCTATCATATTCGGCTCGTCCCATTTTATCATATTCAAAGGGAGAATATACACTCGCGGCACTTCCCAAGCCGATACAGTATCAGGTGGAAAACTGCCATTATAACCCACTTTTATACCATTAAAATATGTTTCGTCAGCATCCGTGATTTTACCCAGATGAAGTATCATCGCGCCACCTTTTTGAGCTGCTTTTTTTAATTTAGAAGGAATAAGGATCGACCGGCGATACCATGAAAAACCCGTAAAATCAGTATTCAAAGCCGTTTTTAAATCCATGCCTACCCGAATATTTTGCCAATCAGCGTCATCGTACTGAGGGGTTGCCCAAGTGATGTCATCTCCCGTTTTTAATTTCCAATCACCCGAGGCGAGGTCAATCGGCTGGGCTGTAATATGGGTAGAAAAGAGTCTTGAAAAAAATGCACAAATCAAAATAAAAGCCGTTTTAAATGTCATTAAAAATCAATATTAAAAAGAAAGAGTAATTTGGGTAAAATTAGTGTAATTCATCTAAGACCCATTAAATTTACCTAAAATTTTAAATATGCTCCAGCTATCACAAATCAATATTTATCCAGTAAAATCCCTTGATGGGTATTCACCTGATTCTGCCATCGTTGAAAAACGAGGTTTACAACATGACCGCCGTTGGCTCATAACCGATACTGAGGGGGTGTTTATTACTCAACGTGTCAATGGTAGAATGGCACTTTTACAAGCAACTATTGAAGATAACTATTTGATTATCAAGGAGAAACAAAATGAAAATAATTCCATTAAAATACCAATTGATGCTGGAGGCACAACCCACGAAGTGGTTATTTGGGACGATAAAGTCAAAGCCGCTGTAGTTTCAGCAAAAGCGGATAAATGGCTCAGTGACTTTTTAGGAAAAGAATACCGTTTGGTAAAAATGCCCGAAATCTCTGAACGCCGAGTGGATGAGGATTATAACACAGGCGATGATATTGTGAGTTTTGCGGACGGTTATCCGTTTCTTATCATCGGCGAAACGTCCATGAAGGACTTGAATGAGCGCTTGGAAATCCCCCTCAGCATTCGCCGTTTTAGAGCCAATTTTATATTTACCGGCGGCGAA
>JANMYC010000332.1:0-9817 GCA_031381715.1 Saprospiraceae bacterium | reverse complement strand
GATTCATCAATCGAAGATTTTCAATTTCAGTTTTTAATGAAGAGCGTTCCTTGGTTTCATCCAAAAACTTGCGTTCAATATTCTGTTCAAAATCCTTAATTTTTTCACGCAAAGGATTCAAAATATCATTCAATTGCGTTTGATTTTGAGTGGTAAAACGCTGCGATTTCTCTTCTAAAAGCCGATTGGCAATATTTTCAAATTCCGTCTGAAAGCGCTGTTGGAGTTGAGTGAGGTCTTCTTTTTGACTATTGAGTTTTTCATCAAGGTTAAAATTTATCTGTTCAAGTGACGCCAAATCCTTACTTAATTCAATGATTTTCAATGATTTGGCATCAAATTCTGATTTTAATTTTTCCAATTGACCTTGCGTATCCAGTAAAATTTCTTTTAAAACATATTTTTCATTCACTACTTGCGAAGGCATAAACATCCCGCCCGATAGAAACCGATTGTACAAAATCAATCCCACCAGCACACCACCCAATACCAAACCCACTACCAAATACACTATTTCAACTGCCATTTTGAAATTAATTGTTTTAATTTAAAACATAAAATTATAAATATTTTTCATTTTAAATCAATTTGTAGTCTTTTTTTTAAGCTGAGGAATGCCCAATATGAGATTTGAACTTTTGGGAGGAGTTGTCCTTTTTCAAAATAAGAAGAAAAGAGAGAGAATTATGATGCTATTTGAAAGCAATAAGGAGATCTGTAGGAGAGAGAAGCAATTAAAGAATAGGGAAATTCTAAATTTCCCTATTCTAAAATCATTTTACTATTTAAAACTAACCATTTCAATATCAAAAATAAGAACAGCATTGCCAGGAATAGAGCCTTGCCCTGATGGCCCGTAGCCATAACCAGAAGGAATAAGTAATTTTCCTTTAGTCCCTTTTTTATATTTTTGAAGACCAATCTGCCAGCCTGAGATTAGGCCACCTAATCTGAATTCGACGCCAGCTGTGTTTTCATCGAACACTTTCCCGCTGGTTAAATAACCCTTGTATTTAACGGTTACTAAGTTGCTTGGTGTCGGCGTTGAGCCTGTGCCATCCACATCTATGGTGTAATAAACGCCTTCTGCCGTAGAAAGAGCGGTTAATTTATTATCAGCGATGTACTTTTTAATGATTTCTATATCAAAAGCGAGTTGTTCCTCTGGTGATTTATCTTTTTTACACGATAAAAGAGTCATCACAAATGACAATAAGAATAGGACTTTTTTCATTTTTTACTTTTAAAATTTTAAATTAAACGAGTGAGAATTGATTCAAGTATGCAAAATACTCGTACAAAAGTAAAAAAAAGGCAATGAAAGTAAAATCTTTCATTGCCTTAAGCGATTTTTTTTAGACAGCACTTTTTAACAAAACCAATTCTTGGGTGTTTTACACCGCTATATTTTAATAGTGAATTGGGGCTTTAAAAGCCTTTTCACTGGGATTCTTCAAAAAAAAATGGGTTCAAAGATTAACCAGAACCCATTCCAACAAAAACTCATTTTTAACCATTATCTGTAGATTCACTCACGAACCTTGATCACTTTATTGACAACTCTAATCCCGTTTTTCATCACTGTAATCATGTACATGCCTATTGGCAATCCTGAGAAATCGAGTTGTACTGAGGGGGTGTCTTTTGTATATTTTTTTTCACTTTTTAAATGTCCATTAATGTCTGTTATACTCACTGCAAAATCACTTTCGTTCTGTGTTTGCATCATCACAGTGGCTTCCGAAACCACTTGGCTTGGAAATACCTTGATAGAATCCGAATTTCCGACGAGCCTGTAAGTTACTTTTTGAGTGCTGAATGAGCCAATGGATGAAAATTGGGCATTCTCGCAGTCAGATTTTATTTTGAATTCATAAGCAGAACCTACTTTTAGGTTTTTAATATGTACACTTGGAGCGTTTGTTTTAATACTTTTCCAAAATATTTCACTAATTTGCTTATATTCTATGGTGTAACTTGCTACCCCCGAAAGACCGTTCCAAATGATTTGAGCGGACTCCGCATTTGTTTTTTTAACTTGGATGTTTTGCATCACACATTCTCTATTGTTTGCGGGCAAAATACCATCTGAAGTTAATAATCCATTTCTTTTTTTATCAATAACCACCATCATTCTGGTGTTTTGGTTTTTCGTGAACATATACATACAGGCATCATTCACGTAATCCATAAAGTTCATGGTCATATCTATGCTCTGCGTGCCTTTACAATTGCTGTAGAGAGGAAAACTCGGACAGCCTTTGTTAAGGTTTTTGTGTGTGGGTGTGTCATCTATGTAGTCATTACCGCAATCAGAATCACCCCAGATATGAAATAAACCCAACCAATGACCCACTTCATGTACACAAGTTCTTCCAAGATGAAAAGGCTGTGTCACAGTGCCAATAGTTCCGAATGATTTATAATCAATCACTACACCATCAATATTTTCGGGCATTCCCGGAAACGATGAAAAACCAATGGATTTTCCACCCATATTACAGACATAAATATTCAAATATTTCGATGGTGCCCACGGCGCAAAACCCCCTTTTTCAGGTATTTTGATATCATCTGTGACGCCCCAGCTTGTTTTTGCGGATTGGTGTCTTACTATTCCAGTTGTTGGCAGACCTTGTGGGTCTCTTGATGCTAATTGAAAACGAATACCGCAATTGGCAGCTACATTTTCAAAAATGCTTGGAATATTCAGTACCTCGTTGTTCTCTTTATTGAAATCTTTATTTAAAACTTCAATTTGAGAACGCACTTGTAAATCATTTATATTTTCAGTGTTTGTATTGTAAACTATGTGAACTACGACGGGAATTGTAATTTCCGCGCCTCTTGTCAGCAAATGGGGAGTGCTGTTGTAATTTGAAATTTCGTTTTCAAGTTCTTCACACTGTTTATGAAATTGTGGATGTTCAGCTTTATATACTTTCAAAACTTCGGCTGAATGACAATCATGAACGGTATTTTGAGCTTTTAGAATCAGGGGGCTGATAAATAAGAGAAACAGTTGTATGTGCCTCATAAATGTTTGTTTTTTGCTTTGTTTGCTTTCAATCGGTTTGTTGATACAAATATGCGCCCCCCTCAGTATTATTTGCAAACTTTACTTTTCATCTTCTTTCATTTTACCAAATAAGAGTTAGTAACTCATTTTACAAAAAATTAGATATATAATTTAGGATTTAAAGAAAGGTTGCTTGTAATATATAAGCATTTGATTATCAATGCTAAATTAAGATGGAGTGGGTGCGTTAGTCGTGTCACATAGGTTTTATAATTGAGTTTTTAAATTAATATTGACCCATTTAAACCCATTTTTTAACTCTAATCAGTTACATGGAAAGTGCAAAAAGGTATTCAAATTAATAAAATTAGTATTTAATAATTTTTAATTCAAAATTTGTGACAGGCTTTTGACTTAAAAAAGAGAATAAAAAAAGAGCTTGAAGGCATTCACCTTTCAAGCTCTTTTTTTAATCGTGGTTATTTGGTCTCCTACATTTTAGAGTAGAGATGCTAAATATTTACTTTTTTATTTTAACACTTTCACAAAAGCCTCTAATCCTTTTTTAAGGCTTATAGAACGAACCATTGCTTGAGCATCTTTTTCATTTTCAAACTGCTTGACACAAACCCCAAACAAATGGGTATCGTTGTATTGAATGATTTCAGTTTCATCGAAGCCTTTCTTTTCAGCTATTTTTTTCTGAATAGTGGCATTTTCCATAATCGAGTAAGTGCCTACGACTACCAAAAACTTCTTCATTGATTTATCTTGAATCACCACAGGGTTGGCAGGGAGATGCTTTTCTTCTTTTTTAGCGGGTTCTGTTGACGCCATCAATTCTGTTTGTGTCACTTGCTTAACTTCTGGAGAAGCTTTTAACGTATCTACCGCAGCAATATTCACGGGCTCAATATTCGGTTTCTTCTCAATTTTGACAGCAGCAACTATCTCAACGGGTGCAATAGGCTTTTCAGCGGCTTTAATTTCTGTTTTTTCTTCAGTTGATGCTACTGGCTTAGTTGGCTCGGGTTGGACTTCTTCTGCTTTCGAGGGCTCAGGCACAACGCGCGCTTCATTGCTTGATATAACGACCGTGTGCTCCTCAAAGCCGCCATCGTCTAATTTAGCGATTTTTGGCGTGGTATCTTTAGGCACTTTTACGGTTGTTTCATCAAATTGAGGCTCGCTGCTGGCAACAACTGTTGCTTTTTCTGCCTTCTTCTTTTCTTTCGGCGAAAGCTCCTTTTTCTTATTATTCACTGCAACAGCACTTTCAGTGGGTTTTACGGGCTCATTACTGAGGGGTGCGTTAGCAGCAGCGGGTAATTTGTCTTCTTTTTTACTTTTATTTTTATTTTCTACTTTAACATCCGCAACGGGTTTTGATGGGGCATTTTCAGGAGATTTCATCTCTTTTTTAGCCACATTGGATTCAGCTACTTTCGTCTCATTTTTAACTGTGTGAGTATCAGGAACTTTAACGTCATTTTTAGCGATATTCGATTCAGCTTGTTTCGGCTCATTTTTAACTGTATTGGTTTCTGATTTAGCTATTTCAGCTTTCACTTTATTTTGTAAAATAGCCATTGCTTCTGCTGCGGTCTGCTCTTGAGGAACGCTTGGACTGGTTTCTTTTATCTTTTCCTCAACTTTCGCTATTTCTTCTTTTTTCTCCACTTTAGGTGTTTCCACGGCAGGTTTTTCAATGGTCACAACTGGAGGAGGGGCTATCGCTATGGGCGTTTCTTTTTTATCCGCTACTTTTGGCGGTATATTTTCGGCTATTTTCGGCGTTTCAACTTTTACGGGCTCTGGTTCAGGTTCTGTGGTAGTACCTGCCAAATCTTCGGGCGAAAGCGTACGGGTATCTATTTTTGGGAAAATGGACTCCGCATCCAAATTAGAGAAATCAATATTAAAAATATCATCGTCTCCGTTGCCACTGGCTCTATTCGATGAAAAATACCCCAATTTTTTGTCAGCACTCAATATTAAGCCAAAATCATCCGAACGGCTATTGATTGGCTCGGGTAATATTCGTGGATATATCCAACCAGTATCCGTTTTCATCGTGAAAAATATATCCAAGTTGCCAATGCCTTCATGACCATTGGATGCAAATATCACTTTTCCATCGGGATGGCTGAAAGGGAAAATCTCGTTTTTATCGGTATTGATTTTGGGTCCCAGATTGACGGGGTCGCTCCACTTATTATTAATGAGTGTAGAGACATATAAATCCATACCGCCAAAACCTCCGGGGCGATTAGATGAGAAGTAAAGCCTTCTGCCATCGCTGGATACTGAGGGGTGCTCGCAATCAAATTCTGCACTATTAAAAGGCAGCTCTTGGATATTGACCCATTTATTGTCTTTTTTCTCCGCCGAGTATATTTTGAGTTTTACTAAGCCGTCTTTGGCTTTTACGGGTTTACCTTTTTTAAGGTTGGAGCGGGTGAAATAAATCATGCTGCCATCATTATTGAATGACAAGGGCCCATCATAAAATTTGGTGGTCAATTCCTCCGCAAACGGGGCAGGGTTTTGTAAAATGCCCGCCGCGTTGCGGGTAGCAAAAAAGAGCGAAGTGGTGGCTTTGCCTGTGTTGCTATCCTCTTTTTTTTCGGTTGCTACTGCTGGATTAGAGGCAATAAAAATGAGTCCGTTCTGATAAAAAGCTGGACTGTACTCTTGGAAAGCTGTATTAATGGTAGCTTCGTTTCTAACTTTAATGATATCGTTTTGAGCGATAAGTTCTGACCCCCTCAGTATGAGGCAGAATAAAAGTAGTTTTTGGATGAAAATCGGTAAATTAGTCATGAATTTATACTGTTAATATGTTACATATTGGATTACAAAACATCAAATATGACGCCGAAAAAGGTCTTTTTAAGATTTTAACGTTTTGATAATCACGTGAGAGTATTCTTGAATATTTAAATGATTGATTATTAATGGAATAAGTTTTTTTAAAAAAACACCCTTGGATTACTAAAACGCAATTCAGTTTGCTTAAAATCATAGCGTAAAACGAATTCAAAGCTGCCATCGGTGTATTTTTTGAGCGGCGAAAGATTGTAATCATAAGCGCCGCCGATGCCAAATTTGGGACTTAATTGATAATAAATTAAAAAATCAACGCTCTCTCCAATATCCTCCAAGTTTGTTTTACCTGCTCGATAAGATAGCCCAGCGGTCACTTTTTCATAAAACATCAAGCTACCGTTCAACTCCACACCCCAAGGCGCGTGATCTACTTTTTTAATGATTCCAGATGTTTTAATCGTGATATTATCAACTAAGGGCAGTGTCAAACCGCCTGTGATATAATAATGTGGTAAGGCAATGGCGGTAGTAATGGTCTCTTCATTCACACCCAGAATATTGGAGTAGGCATAAGGCACCGAAATGCCGAAAAAACAATCTTTATAAGCCATAAACATACCCATTCCGAAATTTCCTAACAACCGTGGGCGCAAATTGGCTCTTGAATTGCGCTCATTAGATACAGTTTGAGCTTGATCATTGTCCTCGAAGCCAAAAGCCAATCGACGAGCAGAACCTTGTAAACCGAAGCGGATTTGGAAATTTTCAGTTTTCACGGGGCTGTAGGACAAGGCGAGGGAGGTCGTTTGAGAGCGGAAAATACCGATACTTCTATTCCCCAAAGTCATGCCCATGCCCAGTCTTTTACTTAAAAAAGGCGTGTGAAAGCTCATGTTTTGCTGGATTGGTGCGCCTTTGAAGCCCACCCATTGGTTGCGCGTAGTGAGCGTCATGGTGGGTATATCCCTTGAACCCGCTACCGCCGGATTGATGGCTACGGTATTGAACATGAAAAGCGTTTGTTGCCCTTCTTGTTGTGCCTGCACCCCCTCAGTAAAAATGAGTAAAATGAAGGTGAAAACGCTCAGTTTTAAAAAAAGTGAGGATTGAGTATAATAGTTTTTACTGTTTTTAAAATTGAGTTTGGATAATATCGCGAACCTTAGTTGTTTGAGCAGGGTAGGCGGTTTATTTTTTACGGAATATTGTAGAGATATTTTCATGGATTTCAATAGGTTTTGGGGGTGTTATCGGAATATGGTGACGCTTCCTTTTTGTACGGTTGAGTAGGATTTGGCAGTAAAAACATAAAAATAGGTGCCATCTGGGAGCGGTTCATCTTTGTAAGTGCCTCGCCAATTATTGCGATATGGCTTAGCAAAATAGATACGGTCACCCCATTCATTGAAAATCATGATTTCGCTGTCAGGGTTATCGTCAGACAAACATGGGATTTTTAGTTCATCGTTTAATCCATCATCGTTTGGTGTGATGACTGAGGGGATTTTGCACGAATCTTTGCTGACGAAACCCTGTGCCTTCAGCGATAAATCGGGAAAAATAAAAGATGTGAATACAATTAAATATATGGTAGCATTAAATTTGTTCATGGTTGTTAGCATTTTTACGTAAAAAAAGGATACACAAAAGCCCATATTCGAGCTGAATCGGATTTCGGAAAGCATTTAGGCTGGCTTGATTGTTAATACAGTTTGGTTCAAGTTCAAATATAGTCTTAAAAAACTAAAATATGAAATATTTCAATAGGTTTTAAATATCATTAACATTGTGGCTGGGGTGAGTGATTTGGTGAGAAAGTTGAAATCGGTTTGGATATGTGATTATTTCGTCCATTTTTTTAATTACCAACATTTTATTGACTTGAATGTGTAAAAGCTTATTTTGTGGTTTTGAAAAATATAGTAACCTTTGTAATATGGAACAACAATTATTTTAAGATGCTATTTTTTGTCAATTTAATGTATATTTCCTCGTGAATTTGAGTAATCTAATTATAGTTTAACTCCCACTTAATAACTTAACAACCTTTTAAATAACATTCAAAAATAGAAATTACAAATGGCAAGAAAGAAACAAAAAGACGGGTTACCTACTTTTGATGAATTTTTAATACCTGTAATTCAAGCATTAAAAGAGCTTGGAGGTTCAGGAACTAATGATGAAATTAATGAGCGTGTTTTCCAGATAGCTAAGATTTCGGAAGAAATATTAGCTATTCCTCATGGCGAGGGCGGGTCATTGAGTGAAGTTGACTATAGAATTTTTTGGACAAGGACTTATCTGAAAAAATTTGGATTACTTGAAAACTCATCTAGAGGTGTTTGGGCATTAGCTAAACCTGACATTAAATTATCTGAAATAAACCCTGAAACTATTGTAAAGAGTGTTAGAGAAAATGAGAGAAAAAAAGATAAAAAAGAGCAAATTACTTTCACAAATCTAGATTTAGTAGATGAAGTAGAAGAGGAGATTGAAAATCAAGAAGAGTGGAGAGAGACACTTTTAAATACATTATACAACATATCACCAAGTGCTTTTGAACGATTAACACAAAGAATATTAAGAGAAAGTGGCTTCTTTCAAGTTGAAGTTACAGGAAAAACAGGGGATGGTGGTATAGATGGAAAAGGTATAGTACGCATAAGTGGCTTTTTAAGTTTTCATGTAATATTTCAATGCAAAAGATATAAAGGCTCCGTAACTCCTAGTCAGATAAGAGATTTTAGAGGTGCAATGCAAGGTAGAGCTGATAAAGGTTTATTTATTACAACTGGTTCGTTTACAAGAGAAGCTGTTAAGGAAGCAACGCGTGATGGTGCTCCTCCAATAGATTTAATCGACGGTGAACTTCTTTGTGAAAAATTAAAAGAATTAAAATTAGGTGTTGCGACTCAAATGATAGAAGTCGTAGAAATCAAGAAAGAATGGTTTTTAAATTTGTAGCCCCCTCAGTATAAAAGCCATAAATTCAAGTAAAAATCCCTGATTTTACCTATTTTTGTTTTTATTTTATTTAAAAAGCCAAAGCCATGATGTCACTTTCTCTTGATTTCGTGTGGGATTTTTTGAAACCAGTTTTATCCGATAAATTGAAAAATCAATTAGAAAAATCGGGTGAAAAGCAAGCTAAAGATGATTTAATGTCATTGAATAAAGTGCTTGTGATTATTGAACAATCAACAGATTTGTTCGTAGGTGCAATCGGGGAAATAGTGGCTTTTGAAAGAGACAAATTAGCAACGGAGGGTAAAGAAAAACTTGGGAATGCTCAAAAATATTCTAAAGAATTGCTCAATCATTTATTGGAATTAGCACAAATTATGGAGCGGGTTGCCCCCAAAATGTCCGTTTATAAATATGAGTTGATACAGGAAATTCAAAGCTACCGCTCAAGTAGGGCTCTCGTGATTTCGAAATTGGAGGAGGAGATTTTTAAAATAGAATACGGCGATTATAAAAGTAGCGTGATTAATGATTTGTATCTTAAATCGTTAGAGAATTTAAAGAAAATCAAGGCAGCTTCGGCTGAAATACGCCAATTTATAGCCACACAGTTTGATTTTAAGGATTTGTATTGACGCTGAATTTTCAATAATTTTAGAATAAAAAAGGGTTTCAATCTAAACATTGAAACCCTTTTTTGTAGGTCAAATTTTTAAAAAGTGATCTCGACAAGAATCGAACTTGTATCTAAAGTTTAGGAAACTTCTATTCTATCCGTTGAACTACGAGACCAATTGAAAATAAGGTTGAAATGGGTTTTTAGTTTGTGGGATTTTTTAAGTAAAAAACAGTCTAAAAACCACAAACTAAAAACATAAAAAAGTGGTCACGATAGGGCTAATACCTAACAAAAACAACAATTTTTAACCCACTGAAAAGCATGTAAATATAATTGAAAAACAGATACTTATACATGAAGATAAAAATAAAGTGATAAAAAAGACA
>JANMYC010000261.1:0-3971 GCA_031381715.1 Saprospiraceae bacterium | reverse complement strand
ACACCTTTGAATGAACTTTTGGTACTCACAAAATTGTAATTAATGTCACCCGCAAAGTCCGTAGCCTGACCTTTATAATGGTATTTATAGAGCGTTGTGGCTTGAACATCATCTCCATTTGAGTTCATTCTGTCCTCTATTTTTTCGAGCCGTTGAAATCCATCGTAGTAGAATTTCTTCACTAAGCCATTTTCATCGGTCATTGAGGCAACTAAATCTGAAACCCCCACATAAGTAAAAGAAGAACTGATTGTATTGGCTGAACCATACGTATTTTTGGTTATCAATCTATCATAGCCATCAAATCCAAAATAAGTGACAGGAGTAAAATTTTTCTTTTTCAATGAATAAGGCAATCCTCGACCATCATAGGTAATCTCTGCCTCTACATCTCGGGTATTGTCTTTATGGATAGAATAGTACTTATAAGGATAAAACTTAGTGGTCGTGCCAAAGTTAGAATACTCAACTACTGAACCAACTACCCCACTCACGCCTTCCGTAGATATTTCAACTTGTAGAGGAACACCCACCATATTCTTATTTAAAAACGTCTGCTTGATGCTAAAATTAGGGTGGCTATTATCAATATCATGGGCGTAATAAGTCTTAATCACATTCTTTTTACCATCGCTATTGGCAGTCGTAATTTCAATAGGCTGTGTATGCAAATTAGATGTATTGTATTTATAGTCCGTTCTAACTGAAACACCATCGGTTATTTCTTCTTTATATAGCAATCTCTTTTGTTTATATTGAACATTATAGTTGGAAATAATATACCGAACACCACAATAGCTAGTGCTGGCACTCGTCGCAGTAACTATTTTTTTTGCACTCACCGACCCTTGAACTGGCGTGTTATAACTATAATTGACCGTTTTAACAGTTTGTCCTAAATTATTTTTGCTGACTTCTTGTGTCTGAATAACATTATCTTGAACCCCTAATTTAGGTACGTACGGGTAATAAAAAGAAGACGCTGAAAAATAATCATCAAAAACGTATTTGGTTTCAGTTTTTGACCCGTCCAAATTTAGGACACTAATATCAGTGTAACCAAAATGATATCCTTGAAAAGCTTTGGGAGAACTTGAAGAATATTGAGTCGAAGTGTTTACCCAACATCCTGCTTGGGTACCTCCCCCAGGAACTGGAAAAGTGTAAGCAGGATCTGATAATTCCTTAGCGTTAACTCTAAAATAATTACCATTTTCACCAAAATAAACACCTTGAGTATAACTATAATTTTTAACAAGTAATGATGAAGTACTATTTTCCTTAAAAGCTATTGTTTTTATTCTTAACCCTCCATATAAAGCCGTTGAAGTAGGCGTTAAGCGGTGCGCTTCATAGCTGAATTCAGAATATCCTCCTGTAGGATATAATACTTTTTCAAGTATTCCAGCCTTCATTGAAGATTCAACTATGGTGCGATCGCCTGTAACACTAGGGTTTAGTGGTAAGTTATTATAATCACTTCCAGTTTGCATATTTAAGGGTAGTAAACCTTGATTTGTATCATATCCGTTATAATACCCTTGCATATCCCTTGCTAAAGAGAGGCGGCGAGGTAATGCTGTAGTGTTATACGTGAAAACGTATGCAGGAGTGGTCAAGAGTCCGTCACAAGTCATCTCTTGAATTGAATTTAGACGAAGTCTTTTTGTATCAGCATCATTTTCTGTTTGACCAAATACATTATAAATTGGAGTTGTTAATCCTTGAAAATAATCTTGGTTTAGAACAAATTTTTTACAAATGCCTCCCGTAGTTATATTGATTTCTGAAAGATTGTAAGAACCACTAGCACTCGTGCCTACTTGAGAAATATCTTGCCGTTTTGTTACTGGTGTAACAAAATTAATTGTTGTTTTATTTGTACTTGTTTGTATACTTGTTAATCTTTTTGCATATACAAAGGTCTGAGAAACGGTTGGCTTAGATTCCGATGGCCCATTACTGGTAACTGTAATGGAATGCCCTGTACGCGTAAAATAATTATAATCTTCCGCTGTATAGGAAAAATCTATCCAGTAAATACCATCTGATGATTCTATCCGGGTTAAATACCAAGAAGTAGATTGAGTTGCGAAATTAGAGGCTCCATCGCCAGTTGAATATTCAGTTGCATTTCGATTGAATGTATTACCAAAATAATATTTAGTACCATCTGGCGTTACTGCCAGCCATTTATCAAAATCGTTTTCATAATTATGAGTTATCTTAATATCTTGAGCCGATAAAAAATGAATTTGTTGGTCTGCTCCAAACACAAATTTGCCACTAAAGCCACCAAAATTAAATGAAAAAATATCTGGTTCAGCATCTTTTGTGCCAGCAATAATAGCTGATAATATTGGAGGGCATATATTTTGACAATAAGCACTGTAGTCACAATTTGGATCATAAGTACATGGTGTTTGATTCAATTGAGATGGAATACCTGAATTCGCTAAAAATCCAGTTTCATCCTTTATCCCCTGAACGCTTCTACTTATCATTCCTTGAGCATTAAGTGCCCATCCTAAACCAACCCAACCAGCCATTTCATCCACTTTTATTCCTGAACTATTGTAATTCAAACTGATGGAAGTACTCAATGACCCCTCAGTAACCGTGTGGATTGGGATACCAATACTCGGCACGCCCGTATGAAGGCTAACTGGTATATCAATGAATTTTTGAAAACTGGCGGCTGTTGGTGAGGATGTACTCGGCTCTTTAAAGGACAATTGTGCTTGCGCACTAAGGGTCGAAAAAGGTAAAAGCCAGCAAAAAAGAACTAAAAACAGAGAAGATTTAAAGAACAACTTTTCAGTCGGGTGAAAAGTTAATGTAAAAGCGGGTAAACCAATCGCCGTAAAATTATGCATTGAAAGATATTTTTAAAAGTTCAAGATGTGTATTTTAAAGTTCTTCATTTCTAAATTGTTTTGTTATACTTCGTGTAAAGCATAGCAAAGGCTGACCTACTAAAGCAACTCAATGCCCTAATAATGACATGGTTGATGCAAGGCTTTTCTCAAAGTCCTACACAGGTACATGTCGATTTGAATGAATTGTGATAACGAATTCGTATCGCAATTACCAAATGGCTGAAACCAATTAAATCAATTTAAAAATGAAGTGGAGATCGGTCGAAATGAGTTTGAAAAAAATCTAAAAGTCTTGAGTTCATAAAATCCATGAAAAGGATAATCAGAATGTGTTACGCTATGGCTATTTTTTTAAGCTCGTATTCGTCATGTAAGATGTTTTGGTTAAAAGTGATTTGTAATTTGTTTTTAATACTTAATACCACAAAGCAAAATCATTTTTTTGATATAACCAAATGAGGCTTAAATCACCTTGTTGTGAAAGGATAAGATATATGATATAAAAATGTGGAGTGTAAATAGTTGAAAAACAGGGTTTGTTAAAGTAAATAAAACAATAATTTACAGCCTTTTATAGGACAATTTAAATTTGAAACTTTAACTAAAAATACAATAAAAAAGGTACTCATTATTATACGTTAATCTGAAATATATAAGAGCTGGACGAGGTAGGACAACCAGGAATCCTGAGATGTTTTTTTTGAAAAGGCTTAACTTCTATTTCCTAAATTTGATATAATAGATCTGTATAAGTCTGAGAAATTATTGTAAAAAGGATCCTTTTTACTGTAACTATAATTCAATAAAAGTCATTGAATAAAATATAATTATTGTTATATTTTATGTCAGTAAATAGGTTTACATCTAATTTTTGAAAACTTACATTAAAAGGTCTGAAAAATAAGCTCCGTACAATTGCCTATCTGAGGGTGTCCACTGCCGATCAAGATTTAGAAAAGCAAGGCTGATATTTTATGGTATACCAACGAAAGGTATTTAGGCAAAGTAGTATTTATTTAAGAACGGGTATTTGGTATATTTCCTCGAAAGAGTAGCTATCGCCTACTCTTTTTACAAGTTACAAAACAAATA
>JANMYC010000220.1:0-5196 GCA_031381715.1 Saprospiraceae bacterium | reverse complement strand
TGATAGGTAGAAAATAAATGTATTGATTAGCAAACGCTGCATAACGTAGGTATTTTACAATAATTAAGATGCTTTAAAACGAAAAAAACGGCTTAATTATTCTATATTTTTAAATGGTTAAAACTTGCTCAATGACTTTTGCAAAATGCTCGTGTTCGAGTGAGAATACTCTTTTAGCAATATCCTGTGGTGTATCGTGCGGAAAAACGGGGCATTGTGCTTGAAATATTACGTTGCCTTCGTCATAATGTTCGTTACAATAGTGAATAGTAATACCCGTTTCTTTTTCTCCAGCTTCTTTCACAGCCTCATGCACATGAATTCCGAACATCCCTTTTCCGCCGAATTTTGGTAATAAAGCAGGATGAATATTGACTATTTTCTTATTAAAACGACGAATAATATATTGTGGAACAAGGAGCAAAAATCCTGCCAAAACAATGAACGAAATATTGTAATCTGATAGTGATGTTAAAATATTATCTGTTTCATAAAATGTTGATTTAGATACAGTTAGCGTATCTATGCCGTACTCTTTCGCAATATCTAAAACGCCTGCATCCTTCTTGTTAGATACCACCAAAGCCACTTTTACAGAGGGGTGATTCTTGAAATGCTCCATTATTTTTCGAGCATTAGAGCCTGACCCTGAAGCGAAAATAGCGATATTAATTTTGCTCTTTGACATACTTTATTTTTAATAAAACAAACAATAATCTTTGAAAATAGAAAGACAAAAGAACTTATTTTTTGGAACTATCCAAGCTATACCCCCTCAGTATTTTTTTAAAATAACTTGCTTGTAGTCGTATTCATAAACTTAAAGTTTCATGAATCAATTTCTTATTGTACATTTGTAAGTAGGCGTAAAGAAATAAACCTGCCTGCCGGCAGGCAGGCGCTGCTATCGTCGGGCTGTAAAATGTTAAAAATGCGGAGCAGAGCGGAGTATTTTTAGCATTTTATAGAACCGACTTAAAAAGATGGCAGTGATTATTTTAGCCAAACTACTTATCATCCAATCATCCTTAAAAAGCGTTATTAAATGGCAAACGAAATGTATCAATTTATGGTTGATTTCACCATGCCTAATATACTAAGTGATAGATTTACCAATCGGATTCCTGAACAACGAGCCATCGTTAATCAATATTTTGCGGATGGTAAATTGGTCAGTTATTGCGTTTCACTGGAGAAATCAAAAGTATGGGCTATCTTTAATGCAGAAACCGAAGAAGAGGTGCGAACACTTATTTCTTTACTGCCTTTGACTCGATTTATGAGTTTTGATATTTGTCCTCTTGCTTTTTACAATGTTCAGACCACTAAAGTACCAAGTTTCTCAGTAAATTAACACTGAAAATGTTTTTTAAAATATACTTAAATGACGGAGTAACGTACAGTTGCTCCGTCATTTTTTAATAAATCGTAATTACTTAGCCAGATAGTCGCTTATGCTCCGTTCAGCCACTGATTACACTGAAATTGACTGATTTTACACTGATTTTTTTTTAAAATACGTATAAATCAGTGTAAAATCAGTCAATTTCAGTGTAATCAGTGGCTAAACGGAGCGTAAGCGACTGCACAGCTAAGGAATTACAATAAATCAAAAAATGAAATTATTAGGACTTATCGGCTACCCGCTTAGCCACTCGTTTTCAAAAAAATATTTCTCACAAAAGTTTGAAAAAGAGGGACTTGCATCCGATTGGCAATATGAATTATTTCCTATTGAAACGATTACTAAGTTTCCTGAATTGCTCAAAAGCCATCCCGAATTAGTAGGCTTGAATGTGACTATTCCTTATAAAGAGGAGGTAATGGCATACGTAACGGAGTTGCATCCAACGGCTCAAGAAGTGGGAGCGGTGAATTGCATCAAATTTGAAGGCGAAAAGCTCATTGGTTTTAATACGGATTATTATGGATTTCAAAAATCACTTTTAGGGCTTTTGAATGGTGAGCACAATAAAAGACAATTAAAAGCCTTGATATTGGGCACGGGTGGTGCGGCAAAAGCGGTAGCTTACGCCCTAAAAAATCTTAATATACCTTATTTATATGTATCAAGGTCGGCTTCAAATAGTGGCTTGACTTATGAGGAGGTCACGGAGGAGGTTTTATCCAACCATCACCTTATTATTAACACCTCGCCGCTCGGAATGTCTCCTCATACTGAGGGGTGTCCTTCCATTCCTTATGAGTATTTAAGCAATCAACATTTTCTTTATGATTTGGTCTATAATCCCGAGGTGACTACTTTTTTAAATAGAGGTATTCAGCAAGGCGCAAAGACTAAAAGTGGCTTAGATATGCTCTATTTTCAAGCAGAAAAAGGGTGGGATATTTGGAATTCGCTTGAATTCTAATCCGATATATCAAAGAATTTTTACTGGACTGTTTTTTAAGCGCACTTCATTGAATCCTTCAATGCCTTGTAAGCCACCAGTATGGATAGCCACAATACTCGAGCCACGGGGGAAATAATCTTTTTTTATTAAGTCAAATAAACCATAAAACATTTTGCTGGTGTAAACGGGGTCCAGCGGAATGCCAAATTCTGCCTTAAATTGGTTGATGAATTCTATTAATTCTACTGTCCATTTGGCATATCCTCCGAAGTGATAATCGGTATTTATGACCCAATTTATTTTTTTTTCAACATTCAAATTTTTTTTAATAAATATTTCCGAATTGTCATTTACATTTATTATGTTTGCAATATCATCTCTTAAAAAGTTGCCCTTTAAAACAGAAATCCCAACCACTTTTTGATTTTCATTAACCGATTGTATAATTCCACCAATAGTACCACCTGTGCCACACGCGGTTATAAAATAATCGACGGCAAAAGGTACTTGATGGGTTATCTCTTGTACTATCTCTTGACAACCTAATAGCGCTAACTCATTGGTACCGCCTTCGGGCAACAAATAAACTTCAGAAGCAATATTTTTAGTGACTGTGTTGGCAATCGCATCTTTATTTTTAAAGTCGGTGCGGCTAACAAACACCAAAGACATCCCACAACTTTCCGCAAAAACTAAAGTTTTACTGAGGGGGTAACTCCTCTCGCCCCGAATGATACCGATGGTATCAATACCAAATGATTTACCGGCTGCTGCGGTGGCATAGATGTGATTCGAGAAAGCACCACCGTAAGTGAGCATTTTTGGAATACCTAATTCTTTGATTTTCAAGATATTGTATTTCAATTTGCGCCATTTATTGCCTTGTACTGAGGGGTGTATCAAATCATCCCGCTTGATGAACACTTTAAGCCCTTTTTCAACGAAAAGAGGGCAATTGAGTTCTTCTAACGGGCTGGGTGCCAGAGAATGAAATATATCTAAAGAATTGTTTTGTATCAAAAGTTGATTGAGTTGAATGAATTAAAACACAAAATTTTAAATAAACTATCAATAATTACGCTAAGGTGAAAATAAATTTTCACTGATTTTAATTTTTTATTGAAACCTTAGTTCTATAAAATCCAGAAACCAGTATTCAAAACCTATGTAAAACATTGAAAATTAAGTGCTTTTTTACTTTTTTATTAAATAATATTCAAATATTATTTTTTTAAATTTTTTGGCATTATTATTGAAAAATATAATTTATACTGATTATCAATTTGTTACGTTTTAGTGTTAGTTTTAATATTAAAATTTAAAAAATATGATACATTTTCATAAGTGGTTGATAATCAATGTGTTAATGAAAAGCAAAACAAAACAAATAAGACATTTTTTTTCAAAAATACTCGTTAATTTGAAACTATAATTGTTCACACACCTTTTTACAAGGTATCTAAACCAAAACCGGTCACAACTAATGAGAGCTATTTTCAAAAAAACAGCAGGGGAATTTCCTCAAATTAAAGATTGCAGACAGCCTAAAACTCAAGGCGGAGGAACTAATGATGGTGGCTATGTTTGGGTGGGTTAATGTTTTCTATTATTCTACTCGAAGAAACTGATTTTTAACAGTTTCCGATACTGACTATCCTAATTTTACTGAAAAAGAAAGGCTTATCGTTCTTCGGAATGATAAGCCTTTTTAAATGCGTTTTTATAACATTTTCTATTTACTTTTTAGCCCTAATTTCTCTCTAACTAAAGGTGCAATGTCCTCGCTTTCTTGGGCGTATAGCATAAAACCCGAGCTTACATCTAATATTGCATCATATTTTCCAGCTTTTCCTACTTCTTTGATAGCAGCATCCAACTTGGCTAAAATGGGTTGAAGCAATTGCTGACGCAATACCTCTACTTTTTGTTCCACATCTTTTGCGTAAGCCTGTATGATTCTCTGTTGCTTTTGTAATTCCTCCTGACGCTTTTGTGTTTGAGAAGGAGATAATGTACCAGCATTGTATGCATCCACAAATACCTTGTATTCTTTTTCAAAAAGCTTGGCTATGGTATCTCCTTTCATGGATTCTTGCTTCTGGTACAATATCAATGTACTATCGGCACGTCCAGCCTCGGGCATCTCCGCTAATATGTTTCCTAAATTCAAATGTCCTACTTTTTGAGCTGTACACATTGATAAAACCAAAAAAAATCCTAATACAAAAACTATAGTCTTCTTCATTTTATTACTTAAAATTTTAAAAATTTGATTAAAAGCCGTGCGAAAGTAGAATATTCAACTGAAATATACTAATTAAGACGTGCTTTTTAGAATCCGACACAAAATATTTAAAAATATTTACCCAAAAAACATAATTTTACTGAGGGGTATCCCAATTGAATCATCAATATTAAAAATCATCCGTTTATGGAGTTTATAAGTAAAGAGGTTATTGAAAATGCGATGACATATCCTCAATATGTTCAAGAAGTAAAAATCTTGCTTACTCAAGGGAAAACATCTACGCAAGGAGATAATAATAGCAGTGAATTGAGACACTATACAGAGCTGAATATTCAACGCATGCATCGGCTTGATAAAACTACGTCCTTAGCAGAAGCAACTATCGACATTTTAAAAAAAGTTAATAATAAGCTTATTTGGCTTGATATTACTGAGGGGTGGTGTGGCGATGCAGCTCAAATAGTACCTGTAATAGAAAAAATGGCTCAACAAAATCCGAACATAGAGCACCGCCTTATTTTCAGAGATGAGCACCCTAATGTTATGGAAAATTTCACAACGGATGGCAGCCGTTCTATCCCGATGATAGTGTGC
>JANMYC010000017.1:0-1902 GCA_031381715.1 Saprospiraceae bacterium | reverse complement strand
TTAGGCGTATTAGCTGCATTGTGTTGGTCAAGAGCATTAGGCTTCCCTCTCGAAAGACCTAAGTCACTGACAACCGATTTGGTTAAACAAATGATTGCAGAAATGACAACATCCGCTCAAGCATAAATCGAATTATTTTTTATGAATCATATAAAAAGCCACCCCCTCAGTATCGGTGGCTTTTTTCATTTAAAATGCTTGAAAAAGTTGATAAATAGCTTAATTATCACCAATTTTGAATCTAAAACAAAGATATATGAAACTATACGACCAAATCCAGGAAGCCATAAACCATGTCAGAACCTACACCGATTTTCAGCCTAAATACGGCATTGTACTCGGAACAGGCTTAGGTAATTTGACAGACGAGCTGCTTATTTCATGCGAAATTGACTATAAAGATATACCCAATTTTCCCGTTTCTACGGTACAAAGCCACAAAGGAAAACTCATATTTGGCTATTTAGAAGGGCAACCCGTAGTGGTGATGGCAGGAAGATTTCACTACTATGAAGGATACACCATGCAACAAGTAACATTTCCGATTAGGGTAATGAAATTCTTGGGCGTGGAAACAGTCATTATCACCAACGTATCGGGCAGTACCAATGCTGATTATGAAGCCGGCGATATCGTAATTGTGAAAGACCATATAAATATGCAATCTGAGAATCCTTTACGAGGAGAAAATGATGAACGACTTGGCGTCCGATTCCCTGATATGATGCGTACTTATGACCCTGAAATGATAGAAAAAGCATTGAAAATTGCCCAAAAGCACGGCATTAGAGCCCACACAGGTGTATATTTTTCGTGGCAAGGACCAAATTTGGAAACCCCTGCTGAATATCGTTTTATCAATATTATTGGAGCCGATTTGGTGGGCATGTCAACCGTTCCCGAAGTTATTGTAGCAAAACACTCTGATTTAAAAATTATGGTCATTTCCATAGTATCCAATAAATGCTTTCCGATTGAGGCTATTAAAGTCACTACCGTTGAAGATGTCATAGCTACAGCCAATAAAGCGGAACCAAAAATGAGTTTAATAATTAAAGAGTTGCTTGAAAGCGAAGCTTAAAAATTTCAGAATATCATGTTTAAGCAGGAATAATTTCGTGAGATTTCGTGAAATCTCACGAAGTTAAAACACTCTTTTCAACTCTTGTCACTCTCTTTTTTTCGGAAAATACTGAGGGGGTGTTTCTCTCCAATTAAGCTCAAATACACAAAGTTTAGTAAAATCCATATTTGTTAAAATTTGCATCCGACATACTAAAATGAAGTTCGAATTGGGGTTTTTGAAAAAAAAATTAAAATTTTTGATTTTTTTTTCAAAATAAAATAGCGCAAAACAATGTTCCGTTTTACGACAAATAAGAGCCTCAATAAATTTTAAATTTCGATATTTTAATAATTTTAGAATTTTATTACAAATAATAGCATTTTGAGCAGTTTTTTACTCGCATTTTATCGATTCTTTAAACCTACCTAAAAAGGGTATTTTGGTTAAAAATGTGTTAAAATAGATGTTAAAAAGAATAAGCCTCTTGTATGGTTCAATAAAATGGCTTTATCTTTGACTCATAGTACAGATGAAATGATCTCGTACCTCTTCATTTAAAAATAAATTATCTAATTAAAATTATTGCCTATCGATAGCAAACTTGTACACTGAATAGTTCATATTTTATCCACAAGTCTGAAAAATTATTTAGTTATGCAAGTTATGCAAACTGTCGCCCACGTGAGTGACCACCAACTTATCGAAATGTATCTTGACGGTAACGAAAAAGCATTTGAAACGCTTCTTCGCCGTCATAAGGCAAAAATTTATACCTCCATCTATCTATTCTGCAAAGACCAAGCTCTTGCAGAAGATATTTTCCAAGAAGTATTTAT
>JANMYC010000153.1:0-1510 GCA_031381715.1 Saprospiraceae bacterium | reverse complement strand
AATAATGCCCTTTGACGATAGTATTGGTATCAACCTAAAACCATGCAGTTGATTATTGCCATAAGGCACTGAAATTCGTTCAATATTTTTCCCCTTTTTAGATTGGTAGAAAAAACGCAAAAACTTTTCAATAACCATTGTCCTGTCGGGGTCGGTAGGGTGCATAAAAAATTCAGCCGCACGGTATAGCCCCATTGCATAATTCGTTTTGCCTTGTTTTTCAAAAACCGCCGCTTTCGCACAAAACAGTTTTTTCCAATCATCAAGGTTTTCAACGTTGCGCCCAATTTCAGCAAACAAATCTTCCAAACCCGCTATAAGAAATCGGTTAAGTTGATAGTTAATGTTGGCATCCTTGTGAAAAGGGTGAAACGTTTTAATAGGGAAAAAATCCTCACTTATCTTTGCTTTCATTCAGAATAATATTGATTGTATTTTTTAAAACTTAAATCTATACCCCCTCAGTATTTTGAGGTTTTTTGAAAGCATAATTGAAAAAGAAGACTAAAATAAAACCCATGCAGAGATAAATAAAAGCATCGCCAATAACAGAATAAACCGTCGAAACACCTTTTACGGGTAATTCAGCCATCATAGTTTTATCATTTTCATCAAAACTACTCATTTGGGCAACCATTTCTCCATAAGGTGTAATTGCGGCAGAAAGCCCAAATCGCGTTGAGCGAACGATAGAATGACCTTGTTCGATGGCTCTAAAAGCTGCCATTTGACTGTGTAACGGGTCAATCCCTTTCCAATCAGAGGAGGGAATAGCCACTATATCAGCCTTCAATTGCCCTATTTCTCTTGCCAAATAAGGGAAATCGTAATCATAACAAATAGCACCTGAAACCTTAGTACCTGCAATATCAAATACTTTTAGCGGTTCTTTTCCTTTTGCCGAAGGTTCGCCCGGCACGGGCTGATGTTTGTGATAAGTGTAGTCAATAGTACCCGTTGAATTGATGTACAAATATTTGTTTTCATATTTAAGCGGTGTTATTGAAATCGGCACGACGTAACTGGCAACCAACGAAATTTTAAGTTGTGCGACCATTGCCGATAAATCCGCCTGCCATTTCGCTTCATCTTCGGGTAAAATAAAAACCGCCGCTTCGTTCCAGACAATGAATTGAGCATTGCTGTTTGCTGCCATTTTTGTTCTTTCAAACAAGGTATTTTTAACACTGTCATTCTGTTCTTTTGACGGCAAAGGCAAGCCACTAACTTCCGAATCCGTGCCAACGGCGGCAACCGTCATTGTCGTTATGGACTTCGATGTAGGGGTATAAAGACGGGCTGTTCCAAACAGGATAAGACAGATAAGTGCTGTTACAGGCAGTTGAAGATTGAAATAATGCAACTTTTTATTCAATATTATTTCAGTTATAGCGATGTTGAACCAATAAATTAAAAAACTCAAACCTGCCATACCAAAAAGCGAAGCGGTCTGCATAAAAATTGGGGTGTGCAATTGCGTATAAGCGGCTGCACCCCAACTTGCAAAGGG
>JANMYC010000152.1:0-2551 GCA_031381715.1 Saprospiraceae bacterium | reverse complement strand
TATACATTTCATTAAGCTCTGAAATCACATTCGATACAATGGTATTACTCTTACTTTCCACATCCGCGTTGTAGTATCTTTCATCTAAGCTTTTGAAATATCGAACAGTGAAATAAAAAATAGCCAAATAGGAAAATAATACGAAAGCTATACTCGGAAATAAAATCCGATTGCGTAGGGATGATTGAAACGAAAATGAAAAGGTAAACTGGACAACTTCGGGGAGAAAATGAATAAAATGGTTTAAAAAAGCCAATACTATCAAAAGAACGCAGAGCATTATGACTATATACATCCATAGAATAAAGCCTTGTGACGAGACCGCTCGTGTCTTACCTATCTGGACGACTACCCCCTCAGTATTTTGATAAATTAATTCATCTCTATTCCCTTTTGAAAAATGTTTAAACTCTCCTCTCGGCGGCACATTGGAGTTGGTGATGTACTTATCATATATCCCTGACTGATTTTGTTCTGTACAATTACCGTTTTTATAAATAGCGTAGCTATAATCATTCAACCTCGTTAAACTTTTGTAGTGTTTATCGACGAAAAGTTCAGTGAAAACTCGACTTGAAAGTTTATCATGCCGCTGAAATTCCATTGCCACATAAATAGGATTATTAGGCATGACGGGTACTTCTGCAATAGAGATATAGGAATATTCGCCCTTTTTATTTGACCAAAACCTAACGCGATTGGTCGTTTTATCAAACGTCTGACCGTTTTCGTACTGTTTTAAAAGAGAATGCAAATCAAAACTATCTGCCTGCGTCAAAGCTTCACCATTCCGATAAAAACTGAAAAAACGAAAGGAATACTGATTGCTCAAATATTCATCATTATTAAAATAGGTATCAATAATATTCTGAATCCGCTTAGGGTCAATATCGAATCTAACTGGAAATGTTGAAATGGTTTGAATAGAAGGGTCTTTTTCTATTTTAGTAGTGATGTATTTGATTCTTCTTTCAGCAACGGTGTCTCGTTCTCTGGCAAGATTAACCGCATAATCTTCAATAACTCTAATATCCTTTTGAACATTAAATTTTGAAATAAAAAATGCTTGAATTGCCGAAAACGCCAATACCCACTGAACCAGCCAAATTAGTCCAGGCTGCTTATTTCTAATAAACTGTTGGAAAATGATGATATACAAAAAGATAAAAAGAACGTACATCCAAGTAGGTAAATTGAGGTCGTAATTTTCAAACATCAAAATACCCAAACAAATAGCTACATCAGCCGCAAAAAAGTGCTGAATATTCGTCAATTTCAATTCATTGATGGAGCCAATAAGCCGATGACTCATTAAAAAAACCGATAAAAGAATAATACCCACCCCCAAAAGAGCAATGATACTTTTGAAATTGAAATCAGAAAGGTTGTCAAATGCTAATAAATTATTCCAATTAGTCACTAAATCATTTAAAACGCCGATACACAAAATAATCAGTAATACAATGGCGCAGTAAAACGCCGCAGCCAATGACCCTCTTTTCCAAAAAGGTTGCTCTTTATAATCCGGTAAGTGAAATTGCCCATTAAAAAAAATCGCAAACCAAAAAAGAAAACCCGTATCTATAATCAGTTCCGAAAGAGATTTTACAAATATTGCGTTATTGAAATCACCGAATCTTAAATCAAAAAATGGTAATATATCGCTGTGCTGAATCCACAAAACACATAGGCGCATCAAAGCCATAATACTAAAAAAAAACAAAGTGCCAATTAAAGGCGATTGGTATTGCTTTAGCATCTGCTTGGCTATCCTATCGCCGAATACGCCAATTAAGAAAAAACCTAAGAATAAAAATGAAAACATCCCTATATCGTGCGTCAAATCAGCTTCTGCCTCATCGTTGCTCAAATAACACAATACTTGACCTTCTACTGATTTTAAATCATATTTCAGCTTTCGGCTATCCACGAGATTGAAATCAGTAGGAATAAAAAATGAAGCTGGGAAATGATTTTCAAGAAACTCACCCTCGAACGTAGGATATGTTTTTTTGAGGGGTATTAAAGCGGAAGTAATAATCTTTTGACCGTCTGGCGATACCAGATTTTTATAGCGCAACTCATATTGAGAAGCGTTATAATTGACCAATCGGGCACAAGTTTTATTTTTAACAGTATCTGAGAAATCAGACCATTGAGGTAGTACATCATTGCGGGTCCAAAAAATAAGCGAATCGTCCTTGAAAATACAATAATTAAAATCTTGCTGCGTCAAAGAGTCAATTTTCAATAAATCTGCTTTAAAAGCACTTCCAGCTAAAGTTCCTTTGAGGCGACGATCTAAAAAATCTTTATCAGAAAGAACATTATTGGCTTTTTTTTCAATTTTATGCAGATAACTTTCAAGGGTATTTTTATAACGGACAAGATTCCTCTCACCTGAGAAAAGTGAATCCCAAATAAAAGCAGCTGTAAATAGACCAAGACCTACCCACAGAATAGTTAATTGATGCTTGTTAAATACCATTCTTTCTATATAACGTCGGTTTTTAATTTCAAATTAAAGATAGTTTCATGCATAAATTAGTTT
>JANMYC010000009.1:0-2880 GCA_031381715.1 Saprospiraceae bacterium | reverse complement strand
ATGGTTAGAAAAATCTGACGCTCGTGTGGTTGTATTTGAAAAATCATATATTTTACTTCACTTTATTTTAAGTCAGTTTTTAACTTAAACTTCAAATATCCGTTTGAATATTCTTCATTAATTATCACTAACTTTTAAACGGTCTACAAAGTTCCAAAAAATCCCAATCATTTATCTCCCAAAAAGTATTAATTTTGCAAATTATGAAGTTTTAATTTAAAACTTTAGTAATCATAACCAAATATCACCAATTCACAATTTATGAAAATAGGAATCATCCATGAGGGTAAAAATCCTCCTGATAACCGTGCGGCTTTAACACCTCTGCAATGTGCTAATATTGAAAGACTATACCCCGTCAAAATCAAGTTAGAACCATCCCAAATTCGCTGCTTTTTGGATAAAGAATATGAGGAAGAAGGCATTAAAATATCACAAGATCTCGACGATTGTGATTATTTACTGGGGATAAAAGAAGTACCGATTTCGCAGCTCAAACCCCAGAAAACGTACTTTTTTTTCTCACATACCATTAAAAAGCAAGAACACAACCGACCACTTTTACAAGCCATTTTAGAAAAAAAAATCACTTTAATTGACTACGAAGTATTGACCGATTCGTATAATCAGCGGCAGATTGCGTTTGGAAAATTTGCTGGTATGGTAGGTGCCCACAATGGCGTCATGGGTTATGGTTTGAGGACAGGTGCGTTCATATTACCCCGGATGAAAGACCTTGAAAGCTATGCGGAGGCGCGCGCTTTTTATAAAAAAACAGAATTGCCCCCCCTCAGTATTGTGCTCTCAGGAAGCGGTCGAGTGGCTAAAGGAGCAATGGAAGTGCTATTGGATATGGGTTTTAAAAAGGTGGCACCGACTGACTTTTTAGTTGAAAAGTATGATATGCCTGTTTTCACCCAAGTTCATCCCATAGATTATGTTACCCGTAAAGATGGTGAGCCGTTTGAAAAACAAGACTATTATTCCGACCCCTCAGTATTCAGAAGCACTTTTGCTAAATTTTATCGCAAAACTGACTTATTTATCAATTGCATCTTTTACGATAAACGTGCTCCAGCTTTTTTTACCGTGGAGGATATGCGACAGCCGGATTTCAGAATTAAAACCATAGCGGACGTTTCATGCGATATAGTGCCTTATTCGTCAGTGCCCTCTACCATAAAATCCTCAACTATTGCAGACCCATTTTATGGTTTTGATCCTTTTAAAAATGCTGAATCCGATTCGCCTTTCGCTGGTAATGCCGTGACAATGATGACCATTGATAATTTACCAAATGAACTGCCTCGTGATGCATCCAATTACTTCGGTGAGCAATTTATTATCAATATTTTACCCGAATTACAAGCCATTCAGCGGGGTGAAAGCTCCAAAATAATTGAAAGGGCAACCATCACGCGCAATGGTAAATTAACCGAAAAATATGCTTATTTGCAGGATTTTGTAGATAATTAAGAATAATCACTATGAAAATATCCATAATCAATACAGGCTTTTTTAAATTGGATGGCGGGGCTATGTTCGGCGTAGTACCCAAAAGAATGTGGGAAAAACTGAATCCACCCGACGACAATAATCTTTGCACTTGGGCGATGCGTTGTCTTTTAATTGAAATGGACAATCGTAAAATACTCATTGATACGGGCATTGGCGACAAGCAAGACCCGAAATTTAGAAGCCATTTTGAGCCTTCGGGCGATGATAATCTATTGAAAAGTCTTGAAAATAAAGGTGTATTCGCATCGGATATCACAGATGTTTTTTTTACCCATTTGCATTTCGACCATTGTGGCGGTGCGGTGAGTAAAAATGAAAAAGGAGAGCTCTACCCTACTTTCCCTAACGCAACTTATTGGACGAATAAAAAACATTGGAATTGGGCGAATAATCCCAATCCACGAGAGGCTGCCTCATTTTTAAAAGAGAATTTTGAATCTTTGAAAGCGCAAAAACACATTAAATTCGTAGATTTCAAGCAAAATATCGAACTTTTCCCAAATTTCAACGTTTTTTTTAGCAATGGTCATACGGAAGCGATGATGTCTGTAAAAATTAATTTTAGCGGAAAAATACTGTTTTATTGTGCTGATATTATCCCCTCTTCATGGCACGTGAATTTGCCTTATGTGATGGCATATGATATTCGTCCCTTAGAAACGTTGAAAGAGAAAGCGCTTATTTTAGAACAAGCTGCTACTGAAGGGTGGTATTTAATTTTTGAACATGACCCTTTTACAGAATGCGCAACTGTTAAAAAAGACGAACGAGGACGTATTACATTGGCTGAAAAGATGAGTTTGTCTGAAATTGTACAATAAGTTGCACATCTCATTCAACAATATAAATATATTTTTAACTTTGCCCATCTTCTCCATTAGAGCTTAAAATCAATACATTCATTTTGTTAAGTTTTAATATCCCCATAATAGATTAGTTGTCAATAACTTATCTATTGCATCCACCGCCAATTTTAAAATTTTACGCTACAAGCATTTCAATCAATCACTCAATTTTAGTATGAAGATTAATAATATTACGTTCTCAAATTTATCAATTTTAGCTTTTCTTTTAATCGCTTCTTTTGAAAACTGCACTACAACAAAACAAAACACATCCGTATTAAAAACGCCAAATACTGAGGGGGTACAACCAAAACCTGCTTCACAAAGCAATACGGCCACTGAAAAGAAAATAGAATATGAACGTTGGCAACAACGAGCAGAGTACACTATGAATGTGGATTTTGACGACACCAAACATCAATATTCTGGTACTCAAAAATTGGTTTATTACAATAATTCTACGGTTGAATTGGATAAAGCATTTTACCACCTTTATATGAATGCTTTTCAGCCTGGC
>JANMYC010000059.1:0-2921 GCA_031381715.1 Saprospiraceae bacterium | reverse complement strand
AATTCATCTTTCAAATCAATTAAAAATAAAGCTGCATCAAAACTCAACTTTTGCGCCACTTGCGTCTTCACCCCCCACTCGTAACTCAACGATTTTTGAGGTTTTAAATCGGGATTAAAACCACCCGTGTTGCTTGGATTAGAAGACAATTCATTCAAAGTAGGCGTTTCAAAATTGGATGAAAAATTCACGTAAGTAGAAATTGAATTGTTCATTTTAAACACCAAACCCGCCAAAGGGCTGAATCTACTGAGGGGTATCGAACCCGACTGATTACCATCGGAAAGGAATTTATCCTCAGTTGAAAGTTTTACTTTATCGAATCGAGTGCTGGCAGTGAACAGTAATTCGCTTTCATTTTGATGAAACAATTGCCACTCGTGCAGCCAATAAGCCCCAATACTCTGAAATTTTTCATTTTGCTCTAAAACTTGCGTGCTTTTTACACCATTTACATTATTAAAACGCTGACGGTGATCGCGCTGACGGTCAATGTCTATGCCAATTTGCATCCGATATGGTCGTTTTAATAAAGCCGTTTTTAACTCATATTGCACGCCACCACCCCCAAAAAGGCGTTCAAATTCCACCAAACCACTGCTATTAACAGGCAGTTTATTACTAAAATTTCTAAAGGTCGTGAACACTCGGGCTTGGATATTCTGCTTTTCAGATATTTTAGAATTAAAAATCACCCCTACTCTACCCTGCTCCACCGCTTCTCCTGCATCGAATTGTACACTTTGTGCGCGGGCTTGTCGGCGATTGGCAGTTACTTGCTCCTGCGTTAAGCCCCCTGCATCATCTGCCCAAGGGCTATTGCCGTAGTTTAAAAGCACTGAAAGGCGGGTTTTATCATTAAAATTAAATTTTAATTTGGTATTTAAAATCGTTTGGCTCATGGTGGCATGATCTCGATACCCCTCAGTACTGTGGTGTGCTAAGCTGAAAAAAACGCCCATTTTACCCACTTCAAAGCCCGTTTTAGCTTGATACCTTTGAAAACCGAAACTGCCCACCGAAGCCTGAGCCTCCGCAAAAGGTTCTGCACTTGGTTCATCGGTTTGGAAATAGATAACACCACCTGCACCATTGCCATAAAGCCCGGCGGCTGCTCCGCGAATGACCTGCATTTGGCGCATAATGCCCGCATCAAGGTTATCGACATCAGCTTGTCCATCGGGTGTAGATTCTGGTATACCGTCCGTGATAATCCGAACGCCCCGAATCCCGAAAGCTGACCTTGCACCAAAACCACGAACTGAAATCCGCAAATCTTGTGAAAAATTATCAGGATTTTGAACAAAAACGCCCGGAATTGTCGTCAAAGCATCATGTACGGATAGTTGCTGCTGTGCCGTTTGCAACCGATTTTTACCTAAAACAGTGATGGCAAAAGGCGCTTTATTGTTATCACTTTCATAGCGGGTAGCCGTGATGGTGACGGGTGCGATTTCACGGCTTTTTAAAGTATCGGAATCCACATCTTGTGCCCTCATTTTAAATGAAACAATACTTAGTAAGGCAACACGGCAAAACAATCTTTTTTTCATATAGCTTCTTTGGGGTGAAAATAAGTTTTTTGAATTTGTTTAATGTCTTTTTTAGATGAATGAGATTTTTACTGTAAAAAAGGATGTTTCAAGTGAACCTGAAACATCCTTTTTAGCAATTTTATCTAAAAATACTGAGGGGGTATTACATGAATAAAGCAATTAGTAAGAATCCTAAAAGGGTAATAATTAGACTGAAAATCATATTGACGATATAGAAAATAATGCTTTTTAATATTGATTTACCCCAGCCTTGGTTGTAAAATCTTTTAACCGCAAAAATTAAAAAGCAAAAGCCTAATATAGAACTTAAAATCATTCCCCACTTATCATCTATCAGCATTAAAGGTGAAATTGCAAAGCTAAAACAGCTATAATGGATGAGGAAAACGACATGCTCAACATACAATCGGTTTCGGCTTCTATACATCCAGAATAAAAACCATGCGGCAGGAAGTATCGTAAAAACAGAAATCCATATTGATTTTCCCGCAAAACTACTAAGTAGGGGTTTTACACCTTCTTTCCCAAATTTTGTGAATTGTTTAACACCTAATTTACTCCAGTATCCTTTGACATTGTATTTTTCAATAATTTCGTCACTGCTGAGGGTGTAGGCATCAATTTTATCCACTCTTGTCTCTTTTCCCGTGATAAAACCCAGATTTACAGAATCTCGCTTTATAATTTTACGAATAGAATCTATTCTAACCTGCTCAGGGTCATAATCAACGGGATATTTTAATATGCTATCAAGGTCAAGTGGTTTTATTTTTACCCCCTTTAAAGCCATATTCTTACCGAAAATATATCCCATGTAATTTGTTTGCAATTTAGATTCTGCTTCCGGCATAGTTAGCTTCTGAAATTGGGCTGTTTTTCTTAAATACGTGATACTGTCTAATTTAAGCCGTTCGTAGCGATTTTGATAATCTTCCAAGTATTGTTTTAATGATTCCGTACTTTTATTGGCTTTATCAATTTGAAGTGTATCATTCAATAATCGAATGGCTTTTTTACTATCGTTCATTTTATCCAAAGTCACATAATACAAGCGGGTATATCCTCTTTCTGTTGAATCTACGACCGACCACTTTTTATTCGTTCGCTGATAATTTTGATGGATAAAAGAGTCTAAAATCACTTTGTCCGCTTTTGAATAACGATTGGTATCAACTTTTAAAATTGAATCCATTTCATAGAGCAAATCATGGTGATACAGTTCTTTCTCGTTGATAAATCCTTCTTGACCATTACTGGACTTCCACATTTGACTAAAAATAAATGGTAGAATAATCCCTAACACAAAAAATAAGTTAATGGGCTGAATATAACGTTTTCTATGCCCCTTAAAAAATTCATCCGTCA
>JANMYC010000047.1:0-7442 GCA_031381715.1 Saprospiraceae bacterium | reverse complement strand
AGCAACAACCGTATGAAGAAAGTATCAGAGTGCCGTTTCTCATTCACTATCCACAGGCTTTTGGTAAAATGGGTAAAACGTCCGAGGCTTTGCTCAATTCGCCCGATATTATGCCCACTTTGTTGGGTTTATGCGGCATTTCTGTTCCAAAATCGGTGGAAGGCGTTGATTTTTCAGGCGTTTTAAAAGGGATTAAAAAAGATAAAATCAAGCAAACACTTATCTCTTGCGTCCAACCTTTCGGACAATGGGCGAGGAGAGTGGGCGGCAAAGAATATCGCGGCATTGTCACGCATCAATACACCTACACAAGGGATTTGAAAGGGGCGTGGCTCTTGTTTGACAATTTAAAAGACCCGTTTCAGATGACGAATTTAATCGGCAACGAAGCCTATAAAAATATTCAAAAAGACTTAGATAAAGCCTTAAACAAGGAATTGCGTAAGCGAAAAGACGACTTTCAAGGGGGTATGACTTACGTTAAAAAATGGAACTACTTGGTTGATGAAACGGAAACAGTGCCGTATATCAAAGTCAATTATGAAGGAAAACCGATAATTGAAAAATAAAAAAAAGGGGTAAAATATGGTGCGTTTCGCTCCATCAAGCTGAAAGCATGACTGAGGGGGGTAAGTTTATAAATTTGCCCGAATAAATTTCTAAAAATTAGTGTAAAATAATGAAAATCAATAAAATACACCTTGTTTTTTTAATAATTTGCTTTTGCAACATCGGTTTATTTGCTCAAAAAACGCTTGTTGAAATCAAAGGCAATCAGTTTTACATCAATGGCAAACCGACCTACGAAGGGCGGTCTTGGCAGGGCAATAAAATCGAGGGTTTGTTGGTAAATTCCCGCATGGTACAAGGCATTTTTGATGATTTGAACCCCGAAACGGCGGGTGAATTTGCCTATTCAGATACTAAAAAATGGGATGCCGATAGAAATACGAATGAATTTATCGCCGCGATGCCACTGTGGTATGAAAACGGGATGAACGCTTTTACAATCAATATGCAAGGTGGCAGTCCGTATGGTTATGGCAATAAAAAATGCTTAAATCCTGGATTTAATCCCGATGGTTCGCTCATGCAGCCCTATATGAATCGTTTGGATAGAATTCTGAAAAAGGCAGATGAACTCCACATGGTGGTGATTTTGGGCATTTTTTATTTTGGACAAGACCAAAATATTAAAGACGAAGCGGGCATAATCAACGCAACGGACAATTTAATCAACTGGCTTTTTGAAAAAGGTTATCGCAATGTCATCATCGAAATTGCGAATGAATGTAATGCACCGTCGTATAATCATCCTATAATTTATCCCGAAAGAATTACCGAATTGATAAATAGGGTAAAAAACAACCAACAAAAAGGCTATCGTTTTTTAGTGAGTACGAGTTTTGGCGGTTGTTTTGTGCCAACTTCAAACGTTGTCAAAGCATCTGATTTTTTGTTGATACATGGCAATGGGGCTAAGTCGCCTAAGCAAATTCAGTTACTTATTGACAGCACAAAACAAGTAGAAGGCTACCGCAATATGCCGATAGTGAACAATGAAGACGACCATTTTGACTTTGAAAAAGACACCAATAATTTCGTTGTTTCCATAAAAAACTACGTATCGTGGGGCTATTTTGATTTTAGATTCCCAAAAGAGACCGCTTATACTGAGGGGTATCAAACTGTCCCTGTTGATTGGGGTATTCATTCTGAAAGGAAAAAAGGGTTTTTCAAAAAGGCAAAAGAAATAACGGGTGGGCATAAAATTGCGGACAATGCTTCCATAGATAATGCGGCTCTACAAGTCTTGCGAATGAGGGTGGAGGATTTGGTCGCACCGCTTGGCTTGCATGAGACAGCACCAAGGCTTTCGTGGGAAGTTTCTGGTACTGGACGTAATATTGTACAAAATGCTTATCAAATCAAGGTGGCAACGAGCCAAAAACTACTTAAAAGTGGTAAGGCTGATTTATGGGACAGTGGCAAAGTCGCTTCGGATGAAACGACTCAAATACCCTACGCAGGACGTGCGCTTATGTCAAATCAAGCCGTTTTTTGGCAAGTGACCGTGTGGGATAATAGAGGAAAAAAGGCACTTTCGCCCATTGGGAATTGGTCTATGGGTTTATTGAAACAAGAAGATTGGGGTGCGGACTGGATAGGATTGTCTGGACAAGCCGCCGCTTCTGGCACTTTCCCGTCAGACTGTCAATGGATTACTGCGGAAAACCCAAGTGCTGGTGTCACCGTGTTTCGTAAGACTTTTGAACTTGTGGATGTTCCCAATATTACAAAATTAATGGTTGCCGCCAATCAGAACTTTACTGTGCGTCTTAATGAACGTCATATCATGTCGGGTGAAAATGCGCCCACCAAAGGTCAGGCACTCGAAATTGCAGGCTACTTACGTTCGGGCAAGAATGTATTAGTGGTGGAAATGAACGGTCACAAGACCAAGCGTCCGAAACTTTTGTTAGGATTGGAAATAGCCAACACACCGATATTCAGCGATAAAACTTGGAAGGCATTACCACGCCCAATTACCCACCGAGAACGGAAGGATTTCGACGATACTTCTTGGGCTACCGTCCGTATCGCCGAGCCTGAACCAGCAACTTGGACATCGCAAGACCGTATGCTCCCAGCACGACTACTGCGTAAGGATTTTACAACAAAAAAATCGGTACGACGCGCCACTTTGCATATTATTGGTGTTGGCTATCATGAAGCCTATTTGAATGGTGTAAAAATTTCAGATCATGTACTTTCACCTGGCATCACCGACTACGCACACAGGCTACCCACCGTCACCCATGACGTGACAAGCATGATGCGTTCTGGTATGAACACGATAGGTATTCACCTCGGAAATGGTCGCTATTGGGCACCCCGTACCAATGTTCCCGCCCCGACAGTGAATGGCGGGTTGCCCGTTGCCAAAGCCCGTTTAATTTTGGAATATGAAGACGGTAGCACCTCTGCCGTGGTGACAGGTCAAGATTGGCAAGCGACAGATAAGGGGGCAATCTGCACAAACAACGACTATGACGGAGAATTTTATGATGCGCGGTTAGAGCAAATCGGTTGGTCGCAGCCAAATTTTGCCACGACAGGTTGGCGTACCGCAGAGATACTGCCAGGACCTGCGGGGCAATCGGCAACAATTCCTTGCCCACCTATCCGAGTTACAGCCACTATTCCCGCAGTAGGATTGAAAGAGGTTCAGCCCAATAAATGGATTTTTGATTTTGGACAAAACATTGCGGGTTGGTGTCGCCTTCGGGTTAAAGGAGCGGCAGGAACAACGATACGCCTTCGGCACGCCGAAACGGTCGGTTCAGATGGTTTACTCCATGATGTCGTACTCCGAAGTGCCCGTGCTACTGATGTCTATGTCCTAAAAGGAGACCCCAAAGGTGAAGTCTGGGAACCACGTTTTACTTCGCATGGTTTTCGTTTTGCCGAATTAACGGGGTTCTCTGGCAAACCAGATTTAACAACATTGGAAGCCCGTGTCGTAGGCAGTGACCTCGAAAGGGTGGGAGATTTTACGTGTTCAAATGCAACAATCAATCGTTTTGTGGAGAATGCCCGATGGAGCATGAGAGGGAACTTCATGTCTATACCAACCGACTGCCCACAGCGTGACGAACGGCAAGGTTGGCAAGGAGACCGCACCACAGAGACCCGAAGCGAAACCTATCTTTTCGACGTTGCGGCATTTTATACCCGTTATCTTGATGAAATCCGCGTTTCACAACGAGCAGATGGCAATGTCTCTGATGTAGCTCCTGCACTTTGGCAATTTTATTCGGGGTCTGCCGTCTGGCCGTCTATTCAAACCGTGCTGCCTGAGACGATGTTTTTGAACTATGGCGACCGCCGTATTTTGGAACGTCAATACGAGGGAAGTAGTCGTTGGGTCAAGTTTATACTTACCCGAAGAGATACTGCGGGGCTTTTACCACCCGATACGTATGGCGACTGGGTAAGTCCTCCGCAAGATATGGACGCGGTGTCTCCGCCGTTGCCCCAAAACATCACGGATAAGAAATTTATTTCAAATGCTTTTCTCGTCAAACATCTTTCAATAATGGTGTGGCAAGCTAAACAAATTGGGAAAGAGGACGAAGCCCAAAAATGGCAAATGGAACTTGAAAAAGTGCGTACAGCTTTTATGAAGCACTTCGGTAAAGAAACCGTTTTAAAAACGCAGACAAATTTTGCCTTAGCCCATACTTTTAAACTTATCCCCGAATCTTTGCAAGCATCGTTTACCCAACGCTTTCTTGACCGTATTCAAAAGTCTGATAACGGACATATTGGAACGGGTGTTATTGGGACGCAATGGCTACACCTCGCCCTTGATGACCTTGGACAAACGGATACCGTACTCGCTTTGGCAACCCGCCGCACTTACCCCAGTTGGGGTTTTATGATTGAAAATGGGGCAACTTCGGTATGGGAGCTTTGGAACGGCAATACAGCCGAACCTTCCATGAATTCCCGCAATCACATTGCTATGATAGGGGACGCGATTACATGGCTATTTGAACGGCTTGCGGGATTTCACAGCGATTATTCAGAGCCTGGCTTCAAGCACATCATTCTCAAACCAACGCTACCCGAAGGATTGTCAGAAGTAACTGCAAGCCACCACAGCCCATACGGATGGATTCGGAGTGCTTGGAAAAAATCAGGTGAGACGTTTTACTGGGAAGTTGACATTCCCGCCAATACCCATACAACGGTCTATTTTCCAGCCGTCCTTTCACCCGAAACAAGTAGCGTAACGGAGGGTGGAAAGCCATTTCGCATTGAACAACATGATGAAAAAGGGCAATTAATAGCAAAAATCGGCTCTGGGAAATACCGCTTTTTGCAAGTGGGTTCAAGGAAATGAGAAACTTATAGCTTACATTTATGCCTTAAAATGGGTTCAAAATGCTTGAAATACTGAGGGGGGCAAAGTAGGATACATAAACCACAAAATATGCAAGAAACGAACAGTTTACCCCCTTTTTAATGGACAAAATGCCTCACCTAAACCCTTGCCTACCTTCTATATTTGCTGCCTATCAAATATAAAATTCATTATGAAATACACCCTGTTGGTTATGCTTTGCACCGTCTTGTGCGCAGGTTTATCCGCCCAAGAGACGGACAAAAAAAACACCTTATTCAACGGAAAAGATTTGACGGGTTGGCAAACCTATTTGGCAATTCCGCATAAATCGGTGAAGGTCAATTTATGCAAGAATACTGAGGGGGAGTACACGCAACCTTTGGGATTTGACAACGATTCATTGAACGTTTTTACCGTTGTAACCGAAGATGGAAAACCCGCTATCAAGGTCACAGGCGAAGTATTTGGGCATATCAGAACCACAGGTGAATATGAAAATTACCATTTGACGGTTCATTTCAAGTGGGGCACTAAAAAGCACGAACCCCGCACGGATAAAAAACGAGATGCAGGGATTTTGTACCACAGCGTTGGCGTACCTGAGAAAAATGCGGCGTGGTCGCAATCCCAAGAATGTCAAATTCAAGAAGGCGATGTCGGTGATTATTTCATCATCGGCGGCTCAACTATGGAAACAAGAGCCGATACGAGTTTAAAACCCTTCTTTCGCTACAAACCCGATGGCGCGCTGATAACGTTTGATGGAAGTGTTGATGAACGCGGTAGGCGTGGACGGTGCTTAAAAATGGGCAACTTTGAAAAACCCAATGGCGAATGGAATACCATTGAAATTTACACAATTGGCGATAAAAGTAAGCATATCGTAAATGGTCATTTGGTGATGGCACTGGAAAATGGTAGAATGAAGAATGAAAAAGGCGAAAAACTGCCTTTGACAAAAGGTAAAATTCAGTTGCAAAGCGAAGGGGCGGAAATATTTTATCGAGATATACATCTCGAAACCATTAGCGAATTTCCAAAATTATAACCAAGTAAAAAAATGAGTTTTCACTTAGCACAAATCAATTTGGCAAAAATGATTGCCCCCATAGACAGTCCGATATTGGCTGATTTTGTTGCCAATTTAGACAGGGTTTATGCAGCCGCTTACGACAGTGCCGATTTTATTTGGATGAAAAAAGACGAAGAACCGACCCCAACCACGGTTAAAATATTCGATGATGAATTGCTGTTGGTGAATATGTCAGTTTGGAAAAATACTGAGGGGTTGTTTCAATATGTCTATAAATCGGTTCATGCGGATATTTTCAAAAGACGTAAAGAGTGGTTTGAAAAAATGCCTGAAATGTACATGGCATTGTGGTACATTCCCGAAGGGCATAAGCCAACCGAAGCGGAAGCGGTAGAACGATTGGATTACTTGAAAAAGCATGGTGAAACGCCTTTCGCTTTTAGTTTTAAAAAACGATTTACAGTTGAAGAATACTGCGCATTTATACCTTAAAAATGGTTCAAAATGCGCGAAATACTGAGGGGTTACATTTTTGAAATTTTAACTTGAAAAATGAAAAAAACAATACTGTTTTTAATATTCTGCGTGATGAAAACGCTCACAATCGCACAGGAAATTCTGCCTATTTCATTAAATACGGCAAAGGGTTTTCACGATTTGACCGTCAAAACGGAAGAAAACGACGTGTATTCATTGACTATTACGGGTAAATATGCCTATATTTCTCTGAATGATGTGGCGGCGAACTACGATTATAACACACAGTATTATATGAGTTTTGAGTGTAAAACGGCAACCGTCATCAATCAAATGAGCGTTGATTTTGGCGATTTTTCTGTGGCGGGCAGCGTTACTTCTACGCGGCTTACGGCTTCAAAGGAGTATAAAACGGTGGTTTTTAATTTAAAAGAAAGCTTGAAATGGACATCGGGTATTAAGTCTTTTCGCCTCAAATTTGACAAATCGGAAAAGCAATCGGTGAGCATTAAAAATATACAATTGCGTCCACCGACGGCATCAGAATTGGCAAGTGAACCCTATTATTTGGACAATGGGATTGTACGACTTGGGGTAGATATGACGGGCGGCGGCAGTATTTTCTATTTTGCGGAAGCCAAAACGCGGCGCAATTTGCTCAATCACGCCGACAAAGGGCGTTTTGTTCAGCAATCGTATTATGGCATAAAAGACAGTAGTTTTTGGGGTAAAAAGCCATGGAATTGGAATCCTGTTCAAGGCGGTGGTTCGAGCGAATCGGGCAGTTTTCCCGCAAAAGTTTTAGAAAAACGCTTGGATAAAACGACGATTTACATCAAATCCATGCCCAAACATTGGGCAACGGGCGCGGATATTACGGATGCGATAATGGAGGAAAAAATAACCCTTGAAGGCAAAATAGCGCACATCACCTATACTTAGATACACAGGCACTGTTGAACACCCCAAAAGAGCGCAAGAATTACCCGCCGTTTTTGTGGATTTCGCTTTGCCCAATTT
>JANMYC010001567.1:0-1507 GCA_031381715.1 Saprospiraceae bacterium | reverse complement strand
GGGGCAGTGTTTGAGCTATAATCCCCCACCCCCTCAGTATAAATACCAAAAATATCAATTGACCAAAACGCATACATTCGATTTTGAAAGTAAAATAGCCATAAAACTTTACAAAAAATCAAAATACGCCTTTAAAACTTACTTTTTTTCATTAAAAGCTATGAGCAGTCGGTTTGGTTGTATGATTGGTGGCTTTTACTCAACAAACGGTTTTTAAGGCAATTTTAAGCTTAAAATGACCATAAAATACCATTCATGGTGTCAAAACCGCTATTAGAGTACCCAAAAGCCCCTCTCATGGGTTAGTGCTTGCATTCCTTGATTTTGGGGTACAAATTTACGGCGTTAACACACTCAAATAAATAAATGTGGAACTCCAAAAAATCAAATGAAACAACTTTTTAACCCCAATCTACATTTGTTAATCTTTATTTAAAACCCAAAAACAGACAAGAACCCCATTTTTTATTTCTATAAAAATGGCTCTATCATGGTTTCAAGTTGCTGTTTTTAGCTTGAAATCATGATAGAGCCTATTTTTTAAAACAGTAAAATACTGAGGGATATGCTCCTCTATTTAATTACCAACCAAATATACCCTTCTGCTGGAATCGAAACTTCTAAATCTATGGAATAATCTCTATTTAATTTGTACGTTTTTGCAACGCCTTCTTGAATACTAATTTGGGCTTTATCCGTCAATCCTGTATAATATAAAGGCAATTTTATTGTGCGTAAAATACTCTCTTTCAATGGATTATACAATAAAACAAAGCCTTTTCCTTTTAAATTAGGATTGATGTGCATGATACCATCCCAATCTCTACCATCGGCGCGGCGAAGGTGGATGATGTCAGAATTCAGTATATCACGGTACTTTTTATACCAATCAATAGTTTCTTTCACGACCTTTTTGGTGGCATCGGTATCATACAAACGAGGCCCCCGATAACAGGCTTGCACGCCCGCACCATAGTATTGCACCATCAATTGTTTGTAATCGGTAAGGTGCTCACTAAGAGGTTCTAAAATGGCATCATCAGTGCCGCCTTGATAACGGGTCAAAGGCACAAAACCCCAGCCCATCGAAGGCGTTTTATCCCAAGAGCCGTCGTATATATTTTGTCTGTTTAAAATTTTCTGTTGTGCTCTTGAAAGCGAAAAATTGACTTCTCGATAGCCCAATGCAATTTTATTGGAGCCATCCAAAAAATACCAATCGGGCGCATTAATATACACACCTTTGGCATTTAAGCCTTGATAAAACTGCTTTTGCATCTGCATTTGCACCCATTGCGAGTCATCCAAACCTTTATGCCCTGGGTGTTTGGTCGAAGCACAGACATCGCCTGGATAAGGCCCATCGTGTTCAAGTATATCAAAACCCGTTTTTTCAATAAAATTATTGAGCTTTTTTAGGTAATCAATGCCCCATTTACTCGCCAAACAAGGGGCATGACCGAAAAAAGCTCCTTTGTTAGGTAAGCCTGTAACGGGGTCAATCACG
>JANMYC010001535.1:0-1899 GCA_031381715.1 Saprospiraceae bacterium | reverse complement strand
GAACCTGAAAGTGTACCATCGGCAATGACATATTTATCCCCCTCCAATCGATGGCTGTACAATCCCTTTAGATTTTCAGTTACAGCATCTGTAATTAAAAAAATGCGTTCTTTTAAGACGGTTTTACTGATTTTAATGACTGAAAAATCCACGTGATGCCCATCTGCTACCACGCTGGTAACTATATTTTCATCGTCATAAATAGCGCCTACCACGCCCGGCGCCCGATGCTGCAAAGGCGACATGGCGTTAAAAAGATGCGTTGCCGCGTGAATACCTTTATCAATAGCTGATTTTGCTTGTACATAGGTGGCATTTGTGTGTCCCATAGAAACGGTAACACCATAGTCTTGAAGTAGTTTTATAATGTCATCGCTGACGACTTCGGGAGCGAGCGTCATGATTTTAATCACATCTTTACCCGCTTCGAGCAGTTTTTTGACCTCCGATACTGAGGGGTCATTTTTAATAAACTGTTTTAGGTGCGCACCTCGTTTTTCCATATTCATATAAGGGCCCTCAAGATGCAGGCCTAAAACACCTTTGCCACCTTGCGCCCAATAATCTTTCACCGCTTGAATCGCATCGTACATTATTTTGTCAGAATTGGTCGCCACCGTGGGCATAAAATAAGCTGCGCCACCCGAAAGGCAATAATGATATGTATTTTCAAGGTTTTTTACTGAGGGATATTCACCAAACATTTCACCGTTACCGCCATATATTTGTAAATCAATTAACGTTGGAGCTAATAAATGGCTTTTCAAATCTACTTTTATGGCATCAGCAGGAATTTCTGAATTTGAAATAATATCTAATACAATCCCTTTTTGAGTTAAAACACAGTTGTTTTCTATAATTTCATGACCCGTAAAAATGCGACCATTGTGGTAGGCTGTTATCATCCTTTTTTATTTTTCAGTAAAAATAAAGCCTTCGATGCAGATTGACATCGAAGGCTTGAAATTTTTATTTTAAAAAGAAAATTAAGCAGCTTGAAACTCTCTCGCAATCGCCATTTCCATTTTTTCAGCTAAAATATCGACGTCTTCCTTAGTAATACTGAGGGGGGGCAACAAACGAATTGTATTCGCTTCACTTGACGAACCCACAAAGCATTTTTCCTCAAATGCCAAACGCTTACGCAATGCCGCCGTAGGGAACTCAAACTCCACACCTATCATCAAACCTATCCCCCGTACTTCTTTCACGCCAGGTAGTATTTTCATCTTTTCAATGGCATATTTACCTACTTTATAAGCATTTTCCATCAATTTCTCTTTTTTCATCACGTCCAAAACCGCTATTCCTGCCGCACAAGCCAAATGGCTGCCGCCAAAAGTCGTCCCTAACATACCGTGTTTCGATTTAAATTTAGGATGAATCAACACCCCACCTATTGGGAAACCATTACCCATGCCTTTTGCCATCGTGATAATATCGGGCTTAATACAGGCATAATGTTGAAACCCAAAAAATGCCCCCGAGCGGCCATATCCTGATTGAATTTCATCCAAAATAAAGACAGTATTCGTCTGGTGGCAAAGCTCTTGTATTTCTTTTAAAAACTCTCCCAATGGAACATGAATTCCCCCGATGCCTTGAATGCCTTCCACAATCACCGCACATACATCACCTTTTAAAAGAGACGCTTTCACCGTTTCAATATCATTCAAATCATGAAATTCACGTTCAAAAGTTGCATTGATGGGCGCAACCAATTTTGAATCAGGCGTAACATTCACCGCTGCCGATGTACGACCATGAAATGCCTTTTTAAAAGCGATAATTTTGGTCCGCCCGTTATGAAACGACGCTAATTTTAAAGCATTTTCATTCGCTTCCGCTCCTGAATTGATGAGAAACAATTGATAATCATCGCAACCAGATAACGCTCCG
>JANMYC010001530.1:0-3164 GCA_031381715.1 Saprospiraceae bacterium | reverse complement strand
GGCAACAATTGAATTAATCGTTTTCATAAAATTTTATTTTTTAATTGTTAAACAAGGGATTAAGGAGTGTCGTCTGTTATGGGTATGTTTTGTTAAAATACCTCAACAATCCTTTTATTATTATTGTCCGACCTCTTTTTTAGCTTCGGATTTCATTTTTTCATTGGCATAAATCGCGATTTCTACTCGGCGATTCTGCGAACGGTTGTCTTCGGTGTCATTAGAGGTGGAAGGTTGTATTTCACCTTTGCCCTCAGTTTTAAGGCGGCTACCGCTAACATCCAGACTTGCGAGATAAGAAGATACAGCCCTCGCCCTTTTTTCAGAAAGCGTTTGGTTGAATGATTCAGAGCCCACATCATCCGTATGCCCCACAATGAGCAAATCGGTATCGGGATAAAGTTTCAAAGTTTCAGCAAACTTTTGTAAATCAGCTTTATTAGCTTCTTTTAAGTCCGTTTTACCGAAATCAAATAATAATTGGCTATTAAAGGTCAATTTTATGCCTTCTCCAACCCGTTCTACCGTAGCTGTTTTACCTAAGTCGTCCTCGATTTTTTTGGCTTGCTTGTCCATTTTGCTGCCAATCACAACCCCAATTGTACCACCTACTGCGGCACCTAAAATAGCACCTAAAGCGGTGTTCTTGCTTTTGTTACCGATGATACCACCGATTGTAGCACCAGAAGCAGCACCGATGACAGCCCCTTTTTCGGTTTTGTTCATGCCCGTTTTTTCTTTCGTCGGGGTCTTTTGGGCATTTTGTGAGCTTTTACAGCCCATCAAAAAAACGCCTGAAATCATTAAATAAATCAATCCTTTTTTCATAACAATCTTTGTTTTATTGGAAATAATAATGGGTGATTTTTTATTTTAATCACTTAAAATTTACCACAATAGCTAAAATCATTTCAGCCATCTGATTATCTAAGTTAAAATTACATACCATTGAATTTATCGGCAATCTTGTGGCGGTTTGGGCAATAAATTCCCCATTTAGGGATATTTTAAAGTAAAAGAACCAACAAGAGTATAATTATGATAATGGCTCCAACTGAAAGATAAACGCCGCCACCGATGTCACTCAAGTGTTTTTTTATGGAGCGGGTTTCTTTGCGCAATTGCTTCTTTTCAGATGCACTCAAATGCGACTTATCCATTGTCTTTATTTCATCCAACCTGCCAAGTAAGGCTTTGACTTGAACTGTATCCACTGCTTTATCCACCGCGTTTGAGGTAGTGATGGGGTTTGTTGTTTCTGACATTAGCTGTGTAGGCACGAATGATAGGGACATGAATACAGCCATGATGCATGCGTTGATAGTCAATTTTTTCATTTTATTATTTTTAGTTTATGAGTAATTCTCACAGAGCAAAGGTCAGCGAGTTTGATTGGATATGTGTTGCATAATATTTTATTTATATTACATCATTCACACATTAAGATTTGGTGTATGAGGATTCTGGAGCAAAATTGGATAGAACAGCGCGTTTTTACACCGAAGTATAGCAATTTCCCGCTTGAATATTCTTTAAAAGTCGATTTTTACTGAGGGGTACTTTCGGTAATTATCTCCATCTGCCATTCACCCAGCGGTGGCCTTTTGGTGTTACGCTCCAATACCCTTGCGTGTAGGTGCGCCCTCTATTGGGTAATACCCAGTAGCCATTATGCTGTGTATAGTTGCGTGATTGACGCTGATACTCCCAGTTGTTACCAATCCAAATGTGGTTATTACTCGGGCGAGGTGGAATTGCAACTTCAATAATCGCTGGTTCTCTATCAACGTAACGCGATGAGCAGGAGTGAGTGAAGATTATAGTTACCGTTGTTAAAACGATTAAAATGATGTTTTTCATAGCTCTTTTTTTAAAAATAAAATTTAATCAAGGTATCTCCTGAGTATCCAAGAAGTGGTTTCGTGTTGTTCCATAATACCTGTGAGGAAATCCGTTGTACCGGCATCTTTGTTCTTGTCTGTACACATTTCAATATCTTTCCTGAGATGCACAATTATGGATTCGTGGTCGCCCAGCAACTCCGTTATCATTTCCTTCTGTTTTGGGTATTTGTCTGGCGATTCTTTGAGCCTGGTGTTTTCAATAAATTCTTTCATCGTTCCAATGGTTTTTCCGCCCAGTTTATTGATGCGTTCAGCCACTTCATCAATAGTCGCTTCCAGCTCCGTGTATTGGGCTTGAAATAATTTGTGGAGCTCCATGAAACTTGGACCTGATACGTTCCAATGAAACTTTCTTGTCTTGGTGTACAATGTCATCTCATCCGACAAAATGGTTGAAAGTATATCAATACTTTCTTCTAAATCTTTTTCTGCAATGCCTATTTGTGGTTTCATTTTTTTTATTTTAAATAGTGAATATTCTACCCGTTTTAAACCATTGAGCAAACCTCAGCGCATTGTTTGCAAGCTTCTGCGCAGGCAGCGCAACTTTCTTGATGTGAGGCATGCTTGCTGCATTCAGCAGCACACGCTTCGCAAATTTTAGCGCATAAAACGTGAATATCTTGGGTGTATTTTGAGTCTCTTGCCTCTAATCGGGCACATAATGCGCAGATGTCAGCACAATCGCGGCACAGTATGGCGCAATCTTGATTGCCACTTTTAATGCATTCCGTGACGCATAATTCGCAGGCTGTTAGGCAAGCTAAACAGGCATTTATACAGGAAGTCTTTGTCATGTGTGTTCTTTTATTGTAATCTCATTATTACAATGCAAAGGTGGGCATTTTATTGAGGGGGTACGTTACACAACTTTGAGAATTAGTTGCATGATTCACAGATTACTTTATAATCCTGCCGTCTTTCATTTCAACGTTTCGGTGCATTCTTTCGGCGAAGCTTTGGTTGTGGGTCACGATGAGGAGGGTTTCATGTATATCTACTTTATGCGTAAATTTCTCCTTAAAACAATAAAAGCGCACGGAACCTTAATTCCATGCGCTTTTATTGCTCTTTATATTTGATTTAACTAAGAAACTGTTTTAAAAACCAGCTTTAATATAAGACCATTTCTCACTTTGTTTCAAAGCTACTTCTACTACACCCGAAGGGACAAAAAAGGCTTCACTCACTATTTCTTCTTTCTTAATCTTGCGCTCACGCATGGTATTTTCACAAGCCGCAAACGTGATTCCTTTGGAT
>JANMYC010001501.1:0-2406 GCA_031381715.1 Saprospiraceae bacterium | reverse complement strand
AAGCGGAACAAGCAATATTTTGCAAGAGATTATCAGACGACAATTCTCGACCCATGCTGATTATTTAGCTTTTCCACACCAACGACTTTTTCATAAAATTGGGATGAAAAGTGCAGTTATTGAACCTGATGCTTCGGGTACTTATGTAGGTTCGTCGTTTATGTTTGCGACGGGGAGAGATTGGGCGAAATTCGGACAATTGTATCTTCAAGACGGTGTTTGGAATGGAGAACGACTCTTACCCGAAGGTTGGGTAAAATATTCTTCTACCGAAACGGCTCATTCAGGTGGCACTTATGGTGCTCAATTTTGGATGAACCACAACGACAAATTTTTCCCTCAAGATGCCTTTTACGCTGATGGTTTTGAAGGGCAATCTGTCACCATTATTCCTTCAAAAGATATGGTTATCGTGCGTTTGGGCTGCACGCCAGGAGATGCGTTCGATCTCACAAAATTTGTTAAAAGTATTGTGGCAGCGGTAAAATAAGGCTTCATTATTTAAACACGAATTACCCGAATTAGTACACGAATTTCACCTATTATTTGTCAAAACTTAAATCGGTGAAATTCGGGTATCCATACGGGTAATTCGTATTTAAATAAAAAAGATTTTACTTCTTCTTCAAAACCACTTTCTTTTGAGAAAAATTGTAAGCAGCGGTGAAAACATCCACCATTTTCTGCCACTCCGTTTTAGGCGCAGTGATTTTTTTATACACTTTCGTCGTTTTTACAAGGAGTTTATCGCCATTTAGCTTGGATTCTACCTTGAAACTCATCATTTCATTTTCGATATTACTGTTGAGTTCCTTCAAATCTTCGATGGTGTAACCGGTTGGCAGCGTCAATTCTACTTCATATTCAAGGGTTCTGGGATAATTTACCTGTATTTCTGATTGGCGAGGCTTGAGGTCGTCTTCATCAAGCTTTGGTTGCATACTCAATATTTTACCAATTTCAAGCGTATAATTGCGCCCAGCTTTGCTCATCATATTTTTGAGTTTGAACTTTTCTTTAAAATTCAAAATAGGCTTGTCTTCACAAATACCTGGGTTAATCAATTCAAAGTCGTCGTATGAGTCCACCTCTTCAAAATCAGTTTTGAGCTCACTTTCCATTAATTCTTTCCGTTTATCAAGAATCGTTTTCATCCTTTCATCCTCTGCATCATCACTTTTTGATCTTTTTTTACGCTTTCTCTCTTCTTCTTTGCGTTTTTCTTTTTGATACTTTTCCTCGTCATATTCAGCATCGTAGCGTTTATCGTATTCATGCCAGAAATCATAACCCAGAGTCGTATAATTCACGTAATTGGATTTTAAAACGCCCGTTACCTGAGCCGTGCGCTCCATGCTGAGCTTTTCAAATTGGTCATCAAATGCTGCTACAACCTTGGTTTTTAGGTAATTTACTGAGGGGTCTGGTGCTGGCACTACTATTTTACGAGCCGTAGCATTCTGCGAGCCACTTCTTTTCTGATTGGGCGTAAAAGCATAACCCTCGCCTCCGTACAGATAAACCTCACGATTCACCTCTGTGGTCTGATAACCTGTCATCGGAAATAAATAAATATCTTTTCCACCCGTACCCCCTACTTTCACTATCCAAGTGACTTCGGCAGCAAGTAAAAGGTCTTTAATTTTACCCGTGTTGCGTGGCATAACGGCAACAACTTCGTGCTTAATATCAAATTCATCTAAGCATTTTGACATATAAACCGCAAAATAAAAGTCTTTGATAGTACCCATTGCTTTTTCATAAACACTGAATGTCTGCGCCGACGAATAGCCCCCCACCCGTATTAAATATTGACTTCTGACATAACCATATAATGTCTTTACCCGCTCATCCAATGGCTTACTTTCTAAATTCACTTTTTTAGCCCACCTTGATATTGGACCTACTGCAACTAAGCTGTAACTGGCTCTAAAATCTTGATTAAAACGAATAGCGACTTCCTCTGGGTCCACTGTCTTCTTCGCCTTATTGGGTTCGTCGGTAAAAATTGAGCCTTCCGTGGTACCAGTTTGCTCTCGACGAGCCACCACTTGCAATTTTACTGAGGGGTATTGAGATTGAGGTAACGCCATGATTTCGTTCGGCAATTTATCTCTATTGGCATCCACAATCTGGAAAGTCCGCATTTTATCGGTCTTTTTACCTTTTTTATCATAGCCATAATCCAAGCGTTTGAACTCAGGTGCACCATTATAAGTATTTAAATTCAGATAAAAACCTTCCTCCAACATGAAATTAAACTCCTGTTTCAACACTGCATACTTATTGGATAATGTGTTGTAAAAAGGAGCGAAAGCGTGGTAAGTAGTGATTCTATCAATTGCCACGACATAATCCACCGATAGCTGATAGTCCAAAATATCCCCAACGTTGAGGTTTGGAATG
>JANMYC010001607.1:0-3644 GCA_031381715.1 Saprospiraceae bacterium | reverse complement strand
CTGGTTAGCTTGTAATTACCCGCCAAATATGCTGTATATTGGCTATCCAATTTGAATGGTTTGGCGTATGGGAACTCAACACAAATTTGGTCGGGTTTAAATTTTACAAATTTATCCGTTACGATTTGCACCTCCAATTGGCGTTTAGGTGTCGTTAAATCTACGGCTTCGTTGCTATACATATCTACACTTGACGACTCAAAATGAGAAATGCCCACCAATACGATTTTGGTTTTTTGCTGGGCATTGAGTGAAAAAGTAGTTAATAAAGTAAAGCTGATTAATTTGATAATTTTCATCGAAAATGGTTTTAAAAATGTAAAAAAAGGTTAGAATACTGAGGGGGTCACTTTAAAACCTTATTAATCTGCAAAAGCAAAGTATCCGCTTGTTTGACACTCATTTCGCTGAATTGAATAACTATATTACCAAATAATTTGGCGTTATTGAGTTCAGCTTTCACTGAAGGGTTTAAAAAAGTTTCTTTCGTACTTTTTTCTGAATATTCGCTACTTAAAAAAGTAGTCATCAACACTTTTTGACGACCTAAATGTTCTTTTTCAATGTCTTTCATTGCAGGAATAACCTGCTCGTAGTATTCCAATATCTTTTTTTTCAAATTCTTATCGTCAATAAACCCAATTTTACCGCTTGATTTGAAGCCTTGATAATTTCCTTCATTTAATTGGGTAGGCGTTAAATCAAATCTTAGATTGACATTCGCTTTCACCTTTTTTAGGCTATCCAACTGTTGGCTTGTTAAGCTCAAAGCATAATCATAGTCCTTAATGTAGGGTTTTATCCTGTCTATGCGTAAGCGAATATAGGCTGTGTCTTGTGTCAAATCCTGTTTTATATCCGCTAAAAACTCCTTGACTTCGGCAAGTTCTTTCCGTTTGTCATTCCAATTGGCGAACCATATCGAAACAGTTACGCCAAAGACAATAATTAGTACCTCTCGGAGCATTTTTTGAATTTTACCCCAAAGGCTAATTGGACTATTTAGTTTATTTTCTGTCATGTTCTTTTTGATTTTTATTAAAAATATGATGCCTTTGGCTTCATCAAGTCACGCAATGCGTGATGGCGCAAAATGCGCTCACTGAAAGCATGACTGAGGGGTCAACCATTCTGATTCAGTTTTTTCCCCCTCGTAAAATACCACACAAAACCACCAAACAAAATGGCTCTAAAAACTAATTTCGCATAATCAGGAAATGGTTCTGGTTTCCAAACAGTGAGTATACCACCTATGGCAGAGATGCCTATTAAAACCAAAATAAGTCTGTACTCTAATCCTGCATTTTTCATTTTATTTCATTTAAAATTGTTAAAAATATGATGCCTTTGGCTTCATCAAGTCACGCAAAGCGTGATGGCGCAGAATGCGCTCACTGAAAGCATGACTGAGGGGTCTCCAATTACTCAATCGGTGAAAGGCTCTTACTGCCCCGCATCAAAATAACGTGTTGGAAAAAATCATTGGTGACTTGTTGTGCATTGTTTGGCAATACTTCATCACCCAAAATATTCACTTTTATGCCCGCCAATCGCTGGCTATTTTTATAGGGTGTATTTTTATTGTCTAAATGAAATAATATCACTGAATTAGGTGCTGTGAGGGCTTTCAAATCTTTGATACCTTTGGTCAAAAGCACGGGTCCATCCACGTTAAATTGGCTTGTTTTTTTGTCTGGTGGCGTGGGCATTCCTTCAAAAGGTGGCAAATACATCTCACTTTCCAAGGTCAAACAGGCGATAGTTTGTATTTTTTGAAATTGAGGATAACCCGTTTGGCGTTTTAGTTTGGCGGCAAAAGGGTAGATATTGCGGGCTCCAATGCCCGATTGCATACCGTGATAATACCCGAATAAGCCGTAGAACTTAGCTTGCTGCAATCCTCGTTTTTCAACAATTGCCTTAAAATTCAACAACATTGAAGAATCACGGCTGATTTTAGAAAGCGTATCATCAAAGTTTTGGTCCAAGCCCAATACTTCAATTTTCACGCTGTCATTGAGTTGTGCATTGTATTTATGCAACCGCAACCATTTATCATACAATTGTTGGCTGCTTTGTTGTGGGATACGCAAGCCAATATCCTTAATTATAGACTTTAATAAAACCGTATTAGGCGTTGGATTTTTTAAAAACTCATTTAGTCTCTCTGCCCGTAGACTATCCATTTCGGCAATGTAAAAACGCAAACCTATTTTTTTATTGAGGTAGGTAAATAACTGATAATCAATATTTTGCACATCTTCAAAACCGTGATTTTCGGATAAAATAAAGACATTACTGCTATAAAAAACACTGTCAAAGCCTTTAAAATCCATGTTGTTTTTATCCAAAACCTCTTTGTTCAGGCTTAAATAATCCATGTGTGCTTTGTCCTCACCATCCAAATAAATAGCATTTTTTACGGTAAAAAATAACAGGCTGCAAAGCGTTAAAACCACGATGGGCAAAACCAAAAATTTGAGTAAGAATTTTACAATTTTCATAAAATAATCTTTTGAATGCGTGAATTCTTTTTTGATATTGTAAAAATGCACTCAAATACTGAGGGGGTACAAAAAAGTGAACTGAAGTGTAGAATCGTGGGAGTAAAGTGCTGATTATGGCTTTATTTCAACAATTCCAAAGCTTTTTCTAAAATGGCATCTTGCCCGTTTTTCTTTTGTTCATCTGAAATAATAGTGGCGATTTTGGGTTTAAGACCGCCGCTGCCTTCCACCACTGTTTTATCGGGCAAAAATGCCAAGCCTGAGGGAAATTGTAATAGCCAGCCGTTAGGCATTTCACGACTAATTTGACCGAAAACCCCATCGCCGGTGAGATTGCCAAGTGTCTGAACATTGGGTAATAAGCGCATCATCATCGTGAAATTATTAGCGGTGCTATATGTAAAGCCGCCCGTAAGCGCAATAATGGGTTTTGTGTACTGCCAAGTCCCACGAGGTTGAAGAGTAGTGCTTGAAAAGTCCGAATAATCCGTTTTATTAACCCCCGTTTTTACGCGGGTGTATTTGTATAAAACCGCAGTCGTCGTAAAACGTCCCGCAATTAATTTGGCATACGATTCATCACCTCCACCATTCGTTCTGACATCAATGATGAGGCTTTTAGTGTCTTTTAATTCTTCTAAAATGGTGTCAAAAAATTCATAATCCGCTTGTGAATAGCCCAGAGTTCCGAATGTGCTAATGGAAATAAAACCAATATTATCGGCTGTTTTTTCGTAACCAAATATCTTTTTATAGCCTTTCAAGGTTTTCTTCAAACTCTTTTCAATAGCTTGGCTATTCACATAGTCAGGAATACCATTTGCTGTGATACGCTCATAATTTGGACTATAAAAATTATTATTCGCTTTAAAATTCAGATGCGAGTCATTATAGGGCGCAATCATTTTTTTAAAAATATCAATCAATTGATTATCAGTCGTTTGTGCAGTGATTTGCGGACGATATATTTTATACAACGAATCCCAGTTTACAGGACGGACATCTTTACCCGAATAGTTATCATTGATTTGTTGGTAGAAATATTCAAAATTAGCTTCTGGAGTGCTCTTAGGTTCGTCACCCAAAAAAGCTTTTGAACAACTGGTAAAAACCAACAAAAGGAGTAGAAAATAGCTT
>JANMYC010001476.1:0-3108 GCA_031381715.1 Saprospiraceae bacterium | reverse complement strand
CTTTTCATAAAAGATAAAACCATTAATGGAAAAGAAAGTTGCAAAAAAAGGTGTTTTTAATTAAGCATAAGTAGTTGGGCTAAAATAAACACTACAATCTTTTTAAGTCGGTTCTATAAAATGTAAAAAATACTCCGCTTTGCTCCGAATTTCTTACATTTTACAGCCCAACGATAGCAGCGTTTATTTCTTTACGCCTACTTACAAGCAAATAAAAATAAAAAATTAGCCTTATTGATGCACCCGTTCGTAACAATTAATATTAAAAAAGGTTTATTCTCTTGAAGTATTATTTATTTCAAAATTAGATACTAACTTTATCTCAAATAAATGTTTACTTAATGCCTTTTTTATACTTTATCAAACGTACAATTAGGATAATTTAAAAGCAACTTATCTTATAAAGAGCTGGTATAGGATAAGTAAATAATATTAAATTTGTAAACCTAAACACTTCCTTTTCAAGTAAACTATTCACTTGAAATCAGGTTATGAATAAGTAGCCGATTAAAAAAAATTGTTTGAACTGCTTTTCATAAGCTGCAAGGGTCAAATATGGGATACTTTTTCTACATTTACTAATTAATTTATAGATTTTCAACGTATATAACTTAGTTACTCAAAGCGCATGTGATAAAACTTGAACTAAGTCATGTCGATTATATAACTTCTACTTAATCTTACTTTTAAAAATAACAATGTCAAAGTGGTACTTTTGAAATATAAGCACCATTTTTAACTGATTTAAAATAAAAATATCCATTTAAAATTTTACAAAAATTCTCATGAAAGGCTTCAAAACGATTTTCAGAAGTTGTTTCTTACTTCTTTTCATGTCGGTTGCAATGCAATTGACCGCACAGGATAGTTGCACCTACCGACTCCGATTATTTGACAGGTTTGGCGACGGTTGGGATGACTCTCAGCTATACATCAAGCTCGGCAATAACGCTGAAAGAGCTTTTACCCATGACGGCGCTGCGGGCGTAGAAGCTGATAGTATTCGGCTCTATGATTTGCGCGTAAAAGTAGGTGATACCATTGTAGTTCGATACGAGCCGCAAGGAAGCTATCAAAACGAAATAAGATATACTCTTTTTAATAATGGCGGCGAACCGCTCGTTACACAAGGAGTGAACCCTACTGCGGGTGTCGTTTATAGAAGTTCTATAAAATGTACTTCATGTGGCTCGCCGATAGACCTAACAGTGGCAAGTGTCAGGACGTTTACGACGACTATAAAATGGAACCCCTCAGTAGTAGGCACGCGCCCGACCTATAGAATAGAGTGGAATGAAGCCAATTTCGTCCCAGGTACTGGTAGAAACTCAGGTACAACCACCGATACTTTTGCCGTTTTACCAGGCTTAAAGGAAATCACAAGATACTTTGTCTATGTCAGAACAACTTGTTCAAGTGCCTCTGATACGAGTAAATGGATAGGCCCCGTTAGTTTCATAACCGATACCGCTACCAATGTCGGGATTTCAGCTATTGTTTCTCCAATAAGCCGTTGCGATTTGGGCGTGGATAGTGTCCGCGTAAAAATTAAGAACTTTGCGGGAGGTCCAATAAGTTTAGTGCCGTTTAAATACAGCGTTAATGGTGTCAATGCTCCCGTGCAAATGCCAAGAGACGGTTTTTATACAGGTGTTATCAGTAAGGATAGCACCGCCACTATTGCTTTCAAGGCTACTTCCGATTTTTCCGCACCCGGCGAATACAATATCGCAGCTTGGACTGAACTGGAAGGGGATAAAAATAAGAAAAACGATACATTCCGGGTGACCATAGTGCGCCCACGCCTAATTAACCAATTCCCTTATCAGCAAGATTTTGAAGCGGGCAGAGATACTTGGCAGAAGTCAGATAGCCTCGGAAAATCCACGTGGGAATGGGCTACACCCAATTATCGCTTCATAAAAGGAGCTGCAGGTGGTACAAAATGCTGGACAACGGGTGCCGATACTTCTTATAGAAATGCAGATACAAGTTATTTGCTTTCTCCATGTTTTGACTTTTCAGCTTTGACAGTGGATCCTAAAATCAATTTTGCTTTAAATTATTATTCCGAGCAAAATTTTGATGGTACTTGGCTCGAGTCAAGTATTGATGGCGGCTCAACATGGGCTAAAGTAGGCAGCCGTAAAACAGGCATTAATTGGTACAATGATACACTCAGCCGTCAGAACTTTGACTTATGGACAGGTACAAATGTTTTAGGTTGGCACATTACTCAGAATACATTGACTGGCTTAAGGGGTAAACCTCAATGCCGCCTTCGCTTTGTGTTCCGTTCAGATAACTCAACCAATCTCAATTATGATGGTGTCGCTGTTGACAATATAGTCGTAGCACCAGCATCAGCAGTTGATTTAGCTTTGGATAGCATTGGTAGAGTAGATATTAGCGATTGTGGAAGTGTGAAAGATACCGTTGCGCTAAAGATTTATAATCTTGGTACCACCACCCAGTCCACTTATTCAGTCAGTTTTAAATTAGATAATAATGCCGCCATTAGTGAAAATGTAACAAATATCAACATTCAACCTGGTGGATTTGTGATTTATAAATTTAAAGCAGCCCTTAACTCTTTAGTTTCTTCGGGCACGCATACGCTCAAGGCTTGGGTCAATCAGTCGTCTGACAATATTCGAGTCAATGATACAGCGGTTACTACTTTTTTCATAACACCCGCTACAAAAGGCAATACAGTCTTTAATTTTGATGATGGCGTGGCCCCTCAGTATTGGACGGCTGTGAGAGCAGGATTAGGTAGAGGAAGACATGGCAATGCAGCAACAAATGGTTATATATTCGCCAATATCTTCTCCGATACAGCAGTAGTGGATGGTGATACTATTATTTCACCCAACGCTCAACTTTTTGATGTCACTACCAATAAATTTGGTTTAGTGAGAGCCGATGATTCTTTAAAATATGATTACCGTTTCGTACAAGAAGATTCACCTTTTGCGGGTTACGATCTTGTTACCAAAGATACTTTCAGAGTTTTTGCGAATATTGATTGTGGTGCAAATTGGGTTGAAATAGATAGAGTTGTGAAATCAAACCATACGCTTACCAATCTATATCGCACAAGAACAG